>JAJYOS010000179.1 GCA_021796055.1 Bacteroidota bacterium | reverse complement strand
CGTGGTGTGGCAGAGCGACAAGTCTGGTCCATTTCACCTTTATTCGCGAGGGTACACTTTTGTAAGTACCCCAGTTGACCAGCGGTCAGCGCAGCCGTCTTCGTTCGGCCTGTCCCAGAACTATCCCAACCCATTCAACCCCACGACGAATATCGAATTTCGGATTGCGAATTTCGGATTTGTATCGTTGAAAGTTTATGATGTCCTCGGGAGGTTAGTGGCGACGCTCGTGAACGGAGTAAGAAGCCCGGGGAGCTACGAAGTTCAGTTCAACGGCTCGAAGCTCGCGAGCGGCGTATATTTTTATCGGCTGACGGCTCCGGGCGTCAACATTGTCAGGAAGATGCTCCTGGAAAAATAACGCACCTGCGCCGGCAATTACTGAACACTGATCATGCCGAAAGAAACACGGGTATTCTTAGTTCGGATTAACCATCCCTACGATTTTCTCTCGCTCCGTTTTATCCGCGTTTCGTTTCTTGTGATAATCGTCTACGTACCTCCTGTTATTGAATTTCAACCAATCCCGCTCTATCTTTTTTCGCGAACGAAAATCAGGGCTTGGGTTGTGTCAATGACATTAAAATCTAGTTGCTGCTCATCATCGACGACAAAATCAATTTCTCATCCTTCCGGTTTCACAAGATCATCTATAAGAGGTTAATATGGCCACCGAGACAGTCCTCGACAGGTTTCTTCGTTACGTCCGAATAGACACTCAATCGAAGGAAGATTCCGAGTCGTATCCCAGCACCGCGAAACAACTCGACCTTCTCAATCTCCTGGCGAAGGAGTTGAAGGAACTCGGCGTTCCGCAGGTGAATATTGATGAATACGGCTACGTCATGGCGACCATTCCATCTAACGTGAAGAAGTCAGTTCCGGTCATCGGACTGATTGCACACGTTGACACTTCTCCCGAGGTAACCGGCGCTAACGTGAAGCCGCAGATCATTAAGGAATACAAGGGAGGGGACATCGTACTTCCAGGCGATCCGACCATTGTCATAAAAGAATCGGAGAATCCTTCATTAAAACTCGCGCTCGGAAAGAGCATCGTCACCACAGACGGCACGACGCTCCTCGGCGCCGACGACAAGGCGGGTGTCGCGGCGGTGATGACGGCAGTACAGGAACTGATGAACGATCGGACGATCCAGCACGGCGAAGTGAAAATCGGGTTCACGCCTGACGAAGAAGTCGGCGCGGGCACGAAGTATTTCGACATCAAGAAATTCGGCACGGAGTTCGCGTACACCGTCGACGGCGATACGCCCGGCGAGCTCAACAAGGAGACTTTCAGCGCGAACGTGTGCCTCGTTACGGTACAAGGACGCGACATTCATCCAGGCTCGGCGAAAAATGTAATGGTCAATTCCGTGCGAGTGATTTCAGAAATCATCGCGCGCCTCCCGAAAAACATCTCGCCAGAGACGACCGACGGTTATCAGCCGTACATCCACCCTTATGTTCTCGAAGGGGGAGTCGGGAAATCGTCCGCAAAAATTCTGTTCCGCGATTTCAGAACCGAGGGGCTCTCCGAGCTGAAAAAGATTGTGGACCGCGTCGTTGCTGAAGTTCAGGCGATTTTCCCGAACGCGAAGATAGATGTAAAGGTAACGGAACAATACAGGAACATGCGCGAAGGTGTCGAGAAGGACACGCGCGTTGTCGACTATCTTTTCGAGGGAGCGGAACGGGCGGGGGTCCACCCGGAATGGAAGCCGATTCGCGGCGGAACGGACGGATCGAGGCTCACCGAAAACGGGCTCCCGACGCCGAATATTTTCACCGGCGGCGCAAACTTCCACGGAAGAATGGAATGGGTAAATGTGTGGGGAATGGAGAAGGCTGTCGAGACTGTTTTGAATACACTTCAGATCTGGGTTGAAAAAAGTAAATGACGTATTGAAATTCTCAAACTGAAAAGGGCATTAATCAACCAGCCATGTCGGGGGCTGTTTTCCGAATATATAGACCATGAATTGAAGATCGCAGTCTATCCATTCAAAAGGAGATCCAATGGAGCGGGATGAAGATTTTACGGGGCTTCCTGAGAACGCGTTCAAGGAGCTGAAGGAAGGGGAAGAATACCAACCAATCATGTCGCCGGCAAAAGTCTATCCGGAGGTGACACCATGGTCGGTCACATGGGGACTCGTGATGGCCGTCCTCTTCTCGGCGGCCGCGGCATATTCGGGCCTGAAGATCGGACAGGTGTTCGAGGCGGCGATACCGATAGCGATACTTGCCGTCGGCGTGACTGGAGTAGCGAAGAAACCGAACGGGCTCGGGCAGAATGTGATCATCCAGTCCATCGGTTCAGCCTCAGGCGCAGTCGTCGCGGGAGCAATCTTCACTATACCTGCTCTCTATATCCTCGCGCTGCCCGCCAGTTATTTCCATATGTTCATCGCATCGGCGCTCGGCGGTTTCATAGGAATACTGTTCCTTATTCCGTTCAGGAAATATTTTGTAAAGGACATGCACGGCAAACTCCCTTTCCCCGAAGGTACCGCGACTACGGAGATACTCGTCACCGGAGAGAGAGGTGGAAAAGAAGCGATGGTACTGGTACTGAGCGGTCTCATCGGCGGCGCTTTCGACTTTACGTTCAGCGCGTTCGGCCTGTGGTCGGAAGTCGTCACCTCCCGCATGTTCGCCTGGGGAGAGGCGCTCTCAGACAAGTTCAAGATGGTACTCAAGCTCGATGTATCCGCGATGATACTCGGGCTGGGATATATCATAGGCTTGAGATATTCCGCCATTATCGTCGCGGGCTCGTTCCTGTCGTGGTTCGTTTTCGTTCCGCTTGTTTTTGAAATCGGGAAGCACCTGACGACGCCGCTCGGCGCCGGAGTAACGATGTTGATCTCACAGATGGGGCCGGGCGACATTTTCCAGAATTATGTCAGACCGATAGGCATCGGGGGAATCGCGATGGCGGGCATCATAGGAGTCGTTCGCTCATCGAAGATTATCGCCGGAGCCTTCAGGCTCGCGTTCAACGAGATAACGCACCGTAAATCCGGAGAGGCTGGAATTGAGCTCCGCACGCAGAGAGACATCAGGATGTTGTGGATAGTCATGCTTGTTCTCCTCACCGCGCTGGCGGTCTTCGCGTTCTTCGCTGTCGGCGTCGTGCCGTCGCTTCACCAGGCGGTTGTGGCCTTGCTGGTGGTGATGATAATCTCGTTCTTATTCACGACGGTCGCGGCGAACGCCATCGCCATCGTAGGCACAAATCCGGTCTCAGGCATGACACTGATGACGCTTATCCTCTCCTCCATCGTGCTGGTTGAAATCGGCCTCAAGGGAAAGCCGGGCATGTTGAGCGCGATGATCATCGGCGGTGTCGTCTGCACCGCGCTCTCGGTAGCCGGTTCATTCATCACCGATCTCAAGATCGGCTACTGGCTCGGCTCGACGCCGAAGAAGCAGGAGTCGTGGAAATTTCTTGGCGTGCTTGTCTCGGCGGCGACGGTGGGCGGCGTCATACTGGTTTTGAACAAGGCTTACGGTTTTACCGGCGAGCAGGGGCTCGTAGCACCCCAGGCGAACGCGATGGCCGCGGTGATAAAGCCGCTCATGTCGAACGCGCAGACGCCGTGGATGCTTTACATAGTCGGAGGTGTCATTGCACTTCTGCTTGTTGTGCTCAAAGTTCCGCCGCTTGCGTTCGCGCTCGGTATGTACATCCCGGAGGAATTGAACACGCCTCTCCTTGTCGGCGGAGCGATTGCCTGGTTCGTCTCGACAAGGATGAAGAACGAGAAGTTAAACAGCGCGAGACTCCACCGCGGGACGCTTATCGCGTCTGGCTTCATAGCCGGCGGCGCGCTCCTCGGCGTGCTCAACGCGTTCCTTAAGTTCATCGACATGCAATGGCCTTTCGGTTATGCCGGCTGGTTTGACGCAAGATGGGCGGCGTCACACAGCGGCGAGATAGTTGGACTGGTAATGTTCGTCCTCCTATGCTGTTACGCTTTGTGGGATTCGATGAGGGGGAAGGAATAGCGACTCGGTTGAAGGTCGCCTTCCCCTTCGCCATTGCGAAAGCAGGAGGCGACCATCACGCGAAGCTATGCCGAAGTTGAACTCCTGCAAATATCCAGCGTCGACTGCTAGACCGTCGAAGAGCCTGAATGAAAAATCTCACCCCATCCCTTGACTTTGTGATGGGGGGGGGGGGCATATAATCCAAGCATCACTGGTAGCGCTGGAGCACATTCTGATAATTAGGCGAAGCCACGGAGCGATAAAGCAAATGGAGCGTTGGTTTCGAGGGAAGAGAGAGGAGAGCGAAAGATGTATGAGAGTTCGGAAGAGAAACCCAAATACACGGAGAGGCATCACTATATCCCTTAGCTTACCGATAACGAACCAGGCGACCGGTCCAAAGACATTTGAGCTATGTTTGGACAGTCGCACGTAACGAAAAATTGCGGTTCATTGTAAAGGGAGGATACGGAGATGAGATTCAGAAGAACAATATGGGTAGCCTCAGCACTGCTGTTCGCTTCGGTATTACAAGCAAAGGCACAAGAGTCCTATGGTTCCACAATAGGGAATTTTTTGAATATTCCCGTTTCGCCGCAGATGCTTGCCATGGGGGACGCAGGCGTTTCTGTTTTGTCAAAGAGTGTGGCATCGATGATTGACAACCCAGCGGAACTTGGTATTCGGAGTCTAACTGATAGTCTTAATGTCGGAACCAGCCTGTTTTTCCATGATTCCAACACCTCTCGTGACGGCCTATATTATAGGGATGAGTCTGCAGCGAATGCCGCCGTGTCGTATGAAACTCGAGTTAATTCCTTATGGCACAACTTACCCTTCAGGGTCGGAATTGGGATAGGATATTCATATCAGGAATTTACCTTTCATCCGACCTTGGATTCCCCAGAACCTGTGGGATACGAAACCGACTACGCAAACACTTTATTTGTAGGGCTGGGCCTCCATTACTTTCTGAGGTTGGGACTTGGATATTCCTTGGAATTGGTCAACAATGAGAATCGAGCGGCACGTCCAAAGATAGATGAGTTAGCAGAAAACTTTGGGACAATCCTTCAGGTACCCGTTCTTCACTTATTGTGGGCAAAACGTCAAATTGTCGTAGGTAAGGACGTCGAGCCAATTCTCAATATCGCTGCGGGATACGCTTTGCGAAACGTCGGCGGGTATGTTATTAAAACGTCAACTTATGAATTACCCCTCGCGCGTCAGGCGCTACTCGGATGGAACTGGGAGCTTGGTTTCAGGTCAAAAGTGAAGGGGTATAGCTGGAAGTGGTTCTCCTTTACATGGACGAGACAAGCGATAGACTCACCGATCAAACTCGATTCCGCTTTTGTAGGCGGTCCAAGTGATGTCTCGAATTGGAACTACTTCGAGTCTTATCGCGGCGGGTTAGGCGATTTCAGTCCATGGAGCAACCTGATTCTCGGAAAAGGAAGTCTGACACAGGTGACAAGCAGAGGCTGGCAGATAGGGTTCGCAGGATTCTTTTACTTGCGCGGGGGCGCAATCATGGGTTCGCGCCAGCCGACATACGGCACTTCTGGATGGGGAGTTAGCGCCGAAGGCCTCGTAAAACTCATGGTGTATTTACACCAACTGAACCCCAAGGCGACATTTACGCAATTCATGCTGCGGCATTTAGATATAGAGTTCGATTACAGCGAGGCCGATGGAGGGATATTCGCAGGCAAGCCTTTCGAGAGTCTGGATCTGGTATTGCGGTGACAACTGCAAATAACAAATATCATGGGAGCCAAATTGAGTTTGGTACAAGGGCACACAGGCGTTAGTCTTCCCAGTTGAGCAAATCAGACAGCACGGATGATATGCGAGAGAGGAGGTGGGATACTAAAAACATAAAGGGGGATATGGAACAGGTTTGGGCGGGGCCCTGCGTGTCCCGCCGTGCAGATGTGAAAGTCTTTAATGACTAAGATGGAGAAAGGACAAAGAAGATGATCCTTCTAAAGAACTGCTTAATCGCGCTGTGCACGCTTCTGGTGGTCACTACAGCTGCCCATGCGCAATCGCAATCTCCCACGAACGTTGTCGTGGACGGAAACTCCGGCAACAAAAGTGAAACATCCATCGTCGTGGATCCTAACAACCCTGAACACCTTATGGCCACGTGGAACGATTTCACTAACGGTACAACTTCTAAGCCTGGGTGGGCGTTCTCGACCGATGGAGGCACTAGTTGGTACACAAAGGGGACGATAACCCCCAGTACCACATATTCTTATGGATTCGATCCCTCTTGTGCAATTGGAAGAGATGGAAATGAATATTACGCATACGTTGCTACCCCAAGCTCTGGCAGCCACGGCCCTGTCGACGTATCGGTCTCGACAAACGACGGCCAGAGTTGGCACACCCAACAGGTGAGTGCCTCCTCTTCTGATCACGATAAACCTTACATAGCTGTTGACACTACGACGGGCAACGACAGTGGAAATGTCTATGTCGCGTATCAGTCAAGCTACATTCAACAAAATGACCCAAACAACCCCGACATTTACATAATGCTTTCTACCTCGCCTGCTGGAGGGAGCAACTGGACGCGGGCGGTAGTAGATGATGTAGATGTGAATAGTTCACAGGACAATACTATAAATATGGCTGATCCTAGCGTTGGTCCTCATGGCACTGTCTACGTCGCCCATTATGTTGGTACGGGGACAAGTGATGGCCCTGCCGAAATACGCGTCGCAAAGTCTACCAGCGGCGGTGCGAACTTCAAGGTTATATACACCTTTTCCATATCCGGCGCTTATCAAAATTATTATGGTTTGGCTTCGGGTGTCTTCAATCCCCACCATTGTGGTCGATCCAACCAACGGTAACATTTATCTGGCCTTTGTCGAACATGACAGCAACGGTGACCATATCTACTTTACCCGCTCAACTGACGGCGGTAGTACCTGGAGCACGCCGACAATCGTTACCCAGGTAACTTCGGGCGATCAGTTCTTCCCATGGCTCACAGTCAATTCTACTGGTTCCATTTCCCTTGTATATTACGATTACAATAACGGCGGCGTAGCTGTCTATTCTGCACAATCATTCAATAGCGGTCAGTCATTCGCAGGCCAAGCTGGTACGGGTGAAGACGTCGAGCTGACATCTGCAGCGGGCAGCCCAACTGTTGATGGCGGCATGACCCATGGCTACCTCGATTATTTGGGGGTTGCATCGGACAGCACAGGGGAAGTTCACGCCCTATGGACTGATTTCAGTTCTGAAATTCAGCAGAATATCTATTGTGCAAATTATAACCAAAAGCCTTCTATTACGGTTAACCCCAACTACATTGATGCGGGCGGTTCCGGGGCGTACTGTCTCTTAAATGGCAGTCAGAGCAACTCGATACAGGTCGACCTTGGTACATCGATTACCCTACAGGCCGTCCCGCAAAACAGCAGCTGGCAATTTGCAGGGTGGAACTTTGGTAGCGACTCAAATCCTGTCACGTACTACCCGACTAACAGCGGACCGCTGTTGGGTAACCTCAAGGAGCTCCAGCACTCGATGGACGTTTCGGCGGACTCCGACAACAGCCAGCGGAAATTCATACGGGTGAATGCGACAGGTTATCTTTTTCAAACCTATGACGATGGCGGCCATTCGTGGCTGGAATATTCGACGAACGGAGGTTCCTCATGGAACCTTGCCAATTACGGCGAGCCTCTCGACTACAATTTCACAAACGGCACCAGCCCGGGGAGCAAGGACCCATCACTCGCTTACTACGATCGGGACGGTTATGACATAGTTGCTGCGGTCTTTGAGGAGCCCAACTCCACTGGGCACTACTCTATCTACCTCGATGTATTCTACAATTCAAACGGAAGCTATCAACCCTTTGGTCCCCAGTGGATAGACGACGAACCTGACAGTACTTACTCTGCAGATGCGAACCCGAATGTTGTGCTAAATGGTCCGGAGAACAACAGCCAATTGGAGTTCATAGTGACGTTTGAGAAAAGCACAGTGAACGGCCAAGCTGGCATTGGGTGTAAGGCTGGCGTCCTCCTCGCGAATTACAGCTATGAGGTTTCCCAGCTCACTCCGGCTCAGCTTGTCGACGGTACGGACTCCTACTCACAGGATGCGACGGTGTATGCCAATTACTCCGCGACAAATCCCGGTATCTACTGCGACATAGCGTGGGAGGAGTATTACAGCAGCAGCTCAATCCAGATCGAAGGAAGCGGGATAGATTTCTCCGAATCAGGAGGCTCATGGGTCTATAACGGTGAAGCCCCGACTCTTATATCCAACAACTCCTGTCCTGTAAACTACGCCCCCTCCATTATTCAGATGCCCGACGGCTCAGTTCAGATCTGCTGGATCATGGACCTCAGCGGAGGACAGCACCAGCCTCTCAGCACACAGGTCGTCTATTGGAGCAGCGATTATCCCACAACCTTCAACGAATTCGGAACGGACCCGTACTACGTTTCTCTAAATCTGTCAAACGACGCGACCGATCCGCAGAGATTCGTCTGGAGCGACTACGGCGGGAGCGGAAACGACGACTGGTGGGGTTACATAAGCGACGGCCAAAGTGTCGTAAATCAGAATAACAACGGAGGGTTCGGTCCGCACGTCCAGATCAACAATGCCCAATCCTCCGGCGATATGATTACGTCTATCTACCGTCACTTCAATACACCCTACTATTTTAAGACGTACATGAATCAGCTTGGAAAAACCAGCCGTTCGGCCCTGTTCACAACATATTCAAGTCAGACAGGGGCACTGACGACATGGCGGGGAGTCGCGATCAGCGAAGGAAAGCTGCATTATTATTACTCTTTCGGAAGGCTTAACGTCGACGGACAGAACATCGGTATAGCTTCCGCTCCCGACAGCGTGGCGTACACGACCTCCGGCAGGATTGTCAAGGTGTTCGAGTCGAAGCCGTGCCAGGTCACGGACAGCTCGAGAATACTCTTTGACGAGAACAGCGGGTTCGTCGACTCCTCCGCGGCGGCTTCCGTGCTCGGGAAGAACGGCTTCATCGACTGCAAGGTCGACCTGATAGACAACGCAACCGGTGAACTCGTTTCAACAGTAAAGGAGATCAAGCAGGGGAGCTCTGATCCGCATGGATACAGCTTCGTCCCATATCTATTGACAACTGAGGGAATCGGCCAGAAGACTGTCAGGGCACAGATAGTCATCACTACCGACCTGGACAGCGTAAAGAATAACCTGATAAAGGGGACCGCGATTGAAACCCCAACATCCGGCAGCTCGGTGCAGTCCATGACGCTTGACCATCTGAGTCTCCAGATAATCAAGAGCTACACTCTGCTTCAGAATTATCCCAACCCTTTCAACCCGACGACTAATATCGGATACACACTACCAAAGGCGGAGCACGTTACGCTGACGGTGTACGATGTTTTGGGGCAGAAGGTAGAGACGCTTGTGAACGAAGAGCCGAACGTGGGAAGGTATCAGGTTCAGTTCAACGGCTCGCGCCTGGCGAGCGGGGTTTACTTCTACCGGCTCGTTGCGGGAAATCATGTGATCACGAAGAAAATGTTGATGATTAAATA
>JAJYOS010000178.1 GCA_021796055.1 Bacteroidota bacterium | reverse complement strand
ATGAGTCCTCCTTCTTGGGATGATGATCATGGTCGCTTATTTGCAGGCCGGAGGATTCTTCGACTCTGTAGCGGCCTTCATACTGAGACGGGCGCATACGGGCAACGGCCTGCTGTTAACCATTATATTGTCGGCGGGTATACTATCGGCTCTATTTGTCAATGACACGATTTGCTTGATGATGACGCCGTTCGTGCTTCTTCTTGCGAGCAGATCGAAAGTCGACCCGAAGCCTTACCTGATCGCTCTCGCTTCGAGTGCAAACATAGGAAGCGTCGCGACGCTGGTCGGCAACCCTCAGAACATGCTTATCGGCACCTTCTCCCGGTGGCCGTACCTTCAGTTTCTTGCCGCGATGTTTCCGATCGCTCTCACAGGGCTCGCTCTCGATTACATTGTTCTGCGAGCATTCTTCGGCGGACGTCTAAAGGAGAAGCTCATTCCATATGATGATGTATTGAAGACGGTTAACAACAAAGCGCTCATGTGGAAATCGATCGTCGTAATGGCAATCGTAATCGCCGGATTCTCAGCAGGTGTTAACCTGGCTTTCATGGCGATACTCGGCGCCGCACTACTCGTCCTCATCGCTAACAGACGGCCGGATGAGATATTCTCGAAGGTGAATTGGTCGCTTCTGCTCTTCTTCGGCAGCTTATTCGTCGTTGTGGCAGGCATAAACAAAGTTGGGCTGGTAACCGACGCTCATAGTCTTCTTGAGAAATATTTCTCAACGTCCGTTTCAGACCAGATTACCACATTCTCATTCGCTTCGCTTGTGCTTTCAAATGTGGTCTCAAACGTTCCATACGTAATGGTGGTACAGCATTGGATTTCGGCATTCACTTCCCCACAATTGATGTGGCTTGTTCTCGCGATGAGCTCGACATTCGCCGGAAATCTCACAGTCGCCGGCTCAGTTGCAAACATGATTGTTCTTGAGCTGTCAAAGGAGCGGGCATCTTTCAAATTCTGGGAATTTACTAGGGTCAGCGGAACGATCGCGCTGGCAACTTGGGGAGCCGGGACGGCAATGCTCGTCCTTTACGCCACACTCTTCAGACTTTGAATTAGAATCCCTGATCGGAGTGCCCTCCGTGCCACCGGTCCGATTAACGTATCCCCCAAAAACGCCCGGTAAGTCAGCGGTGAATTGGATGCAGGCGCATCGGCTATAGCGGGCGTACATCAAACACGAAAGAGAATCTCGACGTCCCGACAGGGATGACGAGATACATCTTCGTCGTTCCCTTTCTCAAGGGAATCCTTACTCTGCCGCCCACAGTATTACCAGAAAAGAGTGTCGTCTTTCGAAGGGCGGCATTTTGCCAATACGCCCGCTGCTCAGCGAGACTTGCCGACTGAAGCGAATAGTTTAGGTTATTGTTTACCTGCGATTCCTCCAGCTCCCTACTCGATCTACGCTCCTGATGTAACTGCTCCCGCGTCTTATGCTGTTCGATCGTGGCTACATCACCCACGATTTGAAGTAAACCGGCCGCCGCATTCAAGCCGCTGTTGGTCGCGTAAGTTGCGTTTGTCTGTGCCATTTGGACATCTAGTCCCTGAAGCTGCTTCTCGGGATCGATCGCGTAAACAGTATCCTTCCAGCTTTCCGGCTCATAGCTGAAGTAGCCTGTATTGGGATCTTCCACCTCTCTCAATCGATAACACTCGCCATCATAATGGATTTGTTCCGGGGAAACCAAAACAGGTGCCGTTCGAGTATTCCCGATCACTACATAGTACGTCATAACTCCGTTCAACTCATTCTCGAACGCAACCGATACAGTGACACTGTCCTTGGTCCGTGTAACAAATTCGCTCCCTGAATACCAGACTGTGTCTTTCGCGACCGGAGTGGCACGGTAAAGCGCCTCAGGCCCGACGCATCCACCCAACATGGCCAAGATCGCTATCACTCCCGCCAACGCAAATAAGTGCTTCATGACCTTAACTCCCTTTCTAGCTTTAAAACTTCTGATGTAATGAAAAAGGTTCGGTTACAATTCCAAGTCATCGAAGTCGCCTTACGAGCCGTCCACCGAATATTCCGTGAACAAAGTCAGCTCCGGTTCACGAAAATCGGACGAGCTACAGAAAAGAAACTACCAGACGAAGAACATCAAGCCATCTTCGGCTTTGAAACCTTAAGACCATAAGAAGGCAGTTTGTGCAATCTGGTTCATACGATGACATGCGGATGGAAATCTCCGCACGCTAAAGTTGCAGCCCCCATGTCAAAGCCCGTACGCAGTCAGGTAGCCCGATTCGTCGGTGATATATAGCTCTCCATTCACAACAATCGGGCTTTCCCAGTGGATTCTACCGATGCTTCTGCTTTGCCACAATACTTTTCCCGTCGTGGGGGCGAAGGCCCTAACGTCATGGCTTCCGGCACAGTATAGCACGTTATTAGCAATTATCGGGGAGCTTCCTTCGTCGCCGTTCTTCCACACCAGTCTCAAGGTTGGGACGCCGTGCTGCCCGACTTGAAGCTTGAGCGCCGACAAACCACCGAATGTCGCGACAAAAACCCAAGTGGAGTGATCCTCGGGATTCACCCAGACCGCAGGTTGCGTGAAGACCATTCCGCCCTGCGGCACATCGATGAGTTTTCCTATCTCGCCGCCGACATGCCCCGGACTATTATGATGACCGCTGAGGTCCGCAAGGTTGACGAGCCGCAGCTTCATGTCTTTTCCTCCCTGCACAGCAAGGTTACGGATCGAGCAGTCCGTCGGCGTCGGTAGTATCGCAGGCGCAGTACTTCCCAAATCAAGATCAGCCCGATTCAAAAAGTGATGATTAGCAGGCGTATAGGAATCGATGGGGTTTCCATCGACTCCTGTTCCATTTGGTTTCAATGAAAAGATGGTGTCCCCCCAGTCGTGTCTTTTAGGATCGAACGTGCCGTTTCCGGTTGCCATATAAACTCTATCAGTCGCAGGGTCATAAATCACCCCCGGCCTCGCCCATATTGCCGATTGGACAGCGGAGCAATCCGGCTTTCCCGGACGTTCGACAAAATGTACCGCGTCGTTGCTGCAATTGGCATTGAAGACGTATTGCTTACCAGTGCTGAGGTTTATTGTCGTAACATGCCCCTGGTAGTCGCCCCTGTCTCCCAGGTAACCGCCGTTGGTAACATAGAGGTACGAAGTCCTGTCCTTCGCCGTTGCCACGGCGAGCGCAGACGAGCCCTTCTCGTTGAAAGGTTTTAGCGTACAGAGCTCTGGCCATCCTCCAGATCTTATTTCTTCGCCATCTCCGACTTTGTACTTGTGCACATATCCATCAAGTCCGTAACTGTAAACATACTTCAGATCGGGATCGATAGCCGGTGAAGATGTGGTGTAAATTGGCTGGTATCGGTTGTTGATTTTGAATGTTCCCGGACCGTACTGGTGCTCCCATATTATCTTTCCTGTGGCGGCATCAAGAGCTACGATATGGCCGTCTTTGGTCGTGAGATAAAGGACGTTCATCACGCCGTAAAGGGTTTGGACATTGCTCAGATAAACTGGGGCACCATCAGCGACATCAGGCAGAGAGACATGATACAATTCGTGAAGTCTGTCTACGTTTTCCCGCCCAATTTTCTTCTCATCGGTATTATTTCCACTGTGCTGCGCATTGAAATCGAATTGCAGCCAGTTGACGCTGGACGGATCTGGTCGCTGACTCCTAGCCTGATTCGAGTCCCTCCCGCTAGCCAGGCCTGTAAGGCCCATTGAACATGCCACCGCCGTTATAACTGCGACGAGGACGGATCGCCTTCTAATGCTGCCCTTGGACAAATTTGTCTCCAACGCGCATCTCTCCTCTTTATGATTGGGAACGCACATCTAATCGGAATAGTTGCAGGGAGAAGCTTAATTAGTTCACCGAAATCTGCGGGGAAGAGAGGAGTTCTAAAGAGAGATGATATGTTTGGCTCTCTCTTTACTATGTCCGCGTCTACCGTGTGTTATTTCCGCCAACAAGGAGTTGGCTATTGCATACTTCGGCGCGTCAAGCGCACAACTTTGCGCCTTTGAATCGTTCAGCGAGACGGGCGCTCAACCGCACCGGCTCATCAGAAGCTTGACCGAATCGGCGTTAGTGAGAGTCTATTTGACGAAGAAGAATGAAGTCGAGTCGATGGATAGATGCCCCTGCATGCTCTGCGAGCCGGCATAGGTAGATGCTAATTACTTGAGAGTGTCCTCACCGCCGATGCTCAGCGTGTCAACATTTTCTGAGGATCTGGTGGAATCGCTCGTTATCGGAGTGACAAGTATGCTGACTCTTCTGTTTGTGTATGAGTAAGGATTCTGCGGATCACGCAGTCTTCTGTCTCCATATCCGCGGACTTCGAGGACTTGCTTGGGACGCAAACCGCCGTCCTGCATTGCTCTCCTGGCCGCATTTGCCCGGTCCGCGCTCAACTCCCAGTTGGTATAGTTTTTCCGGACAAACGGCCGCGCGTCGGTATACCCTTCTATGATAAGTTCATTTGGGAGGTGGCCCAGCTCTTTAGCGATCATCTGCAGAAGCTCTTTTGTCTCCGGTTTTAGCTCCGCGCTTCCCGAGGCAAAAAAGAGACCTCTGGCATTTTCAATCAGTTCTATCCGAAGCCCGTCTTTGGAGACAGTTATCTTTATCTGGTTTTTGAACTTATTGAAATCCGGCACTGATGAAATCATTTTCTCGAGTTTCTTTCCTTCTCTCTTCAGTGTCATCAGTTCGGAATTCTGATGCGGGACGGGAATTCCCACCTTGCTCATGCTCGAGTTATGAACTGGGACAAGCCCGCCGCTTAACGCACCTGACCGTGTCTCCACGTTGAAGGCGCCTGGATCCCTGAAGTACTGCGCGACATAAGACTTCACCTGTTTGCTCTGCCCGACGATCCAAAGGACTATGAAAAGCGACATCATGGCAGTTACGAAGTCGGCGTAAGCAACCTTCCATGCGCCGCCGTGACTCCCATGAGTCACCTTCTTCTTCTTGATAATGTTTATTTGAGGGCGGCCATCGTTACCTTTGCTCACTTAAGGGCCTTCAAAGCTTTCTCCATTTCCTGAAATGTCGGCCTGTAGTCCTGGAAGATCGTCCTTCTGGCAAACTCGACCGCAATGAGAGGCTGCATCCCCTTCGCGAATGCAACGACGCCTGCTTTTATCGCTTCGAACATCCTTCCTTCTTCTTCGGCCGCGAGATCCAGGTTTGTGGCGAGCGGCTGTACAAATCCGTACGAAAGGAGTATTCCCAGGAACGTTCCGACCAAAGCGTCGGCAACCTTGTGACCGATCTCGGCAGGCGGCCCATCTATGGCCTGCATTGTAATTACTATTCCAAGGACCGCGGCAACTATCCCCATACCCGGCATGGAGTCGCCAATTTTCTGCAAAATCATGCCAGGCTTTGAACCCTCCTGATGGTGAGTCTCTATATCGGCGTCCATCAGACCTTCAAGGTCAAAGGGTTCCGCCCCACCTACGATCAGGAGCCTCATCGTATCGGTCAGAAAATGGAGGAGGTGTTTGTTTGAGACTACACTCCGATATTTCGAAAATATCTTGCTCTTATCGGGATTCTCTACGTGCTGTTCCAATCCAATCACGCCATCTTTCTGTCCGACAAGGAATAGCTCATACATAAGCTTAAGCAGATTGATATATAAAGCCTGATCTACCTTGCTCCCTTTCAAGGCGCCAGTTACTTTTTTGATTATCTTTGCGACAAGCTTGCTTGGAGTAGAAATAAAGAAAGCTCCTACCGACGCCCCAACGATTATGATGAATTCCGCATACTGAAAGAGAACAAGGAAAGGCCCCCCTTCAATGGCAAATCCCCCTAGGACAGCCGCAAGGACTATGACTATTCCGATAATAACAAACAAGTTTGCCCTCTCGATTTTAAGAAACTTTGATACTCATATTTCGGCAATACATTCGGCAACTTTAGGAAATATCGTCCAAAATTAAAAATTTTTAAGGCTCAATTGTCTTTAAGCTAGAACTGAAGGGAGACGTTATATTTGTAAAGCAAGTGGAGGTTAACATGAAGAAAATAATATATGCAGCTGTCGTCGCTATGGCCTTCCTGGCCGCGCCGCGAACAACTGAAGCTCAAGAAATATCGTTCGGAGTATTTTACAGCTCACTGGCACCATACGGGCATTGGGTTCGTGTCGGAACTTATGGAATGTGCTGGCAACCCGTCGGCATGCGACAAGAGTGGGCGCCGTACACATCGGGCCATTGGGTATGGACAGAATATGGTTGGACATGGGTATCAAATTATCCATGGGGTTGGGCGCCTTTCCATTACGGCCGTTGGGTTTATGAGGCTGACTATGGGTGGATTTGGGCTCCGGGCTATGTCTGGGCTCCGGCATGGGTTCAATGGAGATGGGGAGGCGGATATTGCGGCTGGGCCCCGCTACCTCCTGGATTTCACTTCAGGCTCGATGTTGTTATCGGGCCCGACGACCGTGACTTCGGAGTCGGACCACGCGGCTGGAATTTCGTCCGCGCCGATGACATCGGAATGCATCGCTACAATTTCATCAACAGAGACGACGTTCCGCGCGTGATCGTACGCACAAGAAACGTCACCAGATTCAGGTTTACGGCGAGAGGTGTATTTGACATCGGCCTTCAGAGGCAAGAAGTTGAGAGAGTCACGCGCCGTAGAATCCAGACCGTTTCCATAACAAGGACAAATGAGATCGGACGGCAGCGCATTGCGGGCAACCAGATCCGCATTTACTCGCCTGCGCCTTTCGAGCCCCGATTCAGAAATGAAGGGGAAGTGATCCGTCGGGAGAGGACATATTCGGTTCCCCAGAGATACGGATCGAGCCAACCGCAGCGTTACGCGCCTCCTCGCGAAACGCCCCGGCCTCCCCGGACACGCCAATACCAGCCACCAAGGTTAGATCAGCGCAATGTCGACACTGTGCATCCCCGGCCTAATCCCAAGCAAAGGTCAAGAGGCGAAGTCAAGCAGCATGAGCACAACGACAAGTCAAAAGGCCCGGTAAGGCATCGATAAGACTGGCAGTAGTGACGCTTTAGGCCCCGTTACTGACGGGGCCTATTTGTTTTTGGTTGTGCGGAAAACATGGATTAAAATATTACTAAATTACAGGGCGAATGAGAATCCTCCTTGTAGAAGACGAAAAGAAAGTCGCACGCTTCCTTAAACTCGGCCTGGAGGCCGAGAACCACGAAGTTGTGAATGCCTATGACGGTGAAGCCGCCGAAAGGATGGCTTTGTCCGAAGATTACGGCGTGATAGTGCTAGATATCATGCTTCCTAAGAAAAACGGTATCGAAGTTCTCAGATCAATAAGGGGAAGTGGGAAGAAGACGCCGGTCTTAATTCTTACCGCAAAAGGGAGTCTAGAAGACAAAGTCGAGGGACTCGACGAAGGCGCTGACGATTACCTCGTCAAACCGTTCGCGTTCGCCGAGTTCATCGCGCGCGTCCGTTCGCTCGGAAGAAGAAGTGGCGGCGACAAATCTACCGTGCTGAAAGTGGCCGACCTAGAACTCGATCCGATCACTCGAAAGGCGAAGCGGAGCGGCAAGGAGATCGAACTCACAAATCGCGAGTACGCGCTCCTCGAGTATTTTGTCCGCAACGTGAACAGAGTCTTGACGCGGACAGTCATATCGGAACACATTTGGGAATACAATTTCGACACGGGCACCAATATCGTAGAAGTTTATGTCAACAAACTCAGGAACAAGATAGATTCAGGCTTCGACGTGAAGCTTATTCACACTGTACGCGGCGCAGGCTACATGATGAAGACAGAGTGATGCTGAACTCCATCCGTCTGAGACTTACAATATGGTATTCTCTCATACTTCTTGCCGCTCTGGGCGTTTTCGGGATCGCCTCTTATGTCTACACTGGCGAGATGCTTTCACAAAACCTGACGTTGTCACTGGAAAACGAGACGGAATGGCTGAAGGATATTCTCGAAGGAAGGCTCGGCATCGAACGCGGAAAGAGCCGAAACCCGCGCAGCCAGCTTTTGCCTCCTCCGTCGGCGCAACGCGACACCGTCACTGAAAGTGAGGGGAGAAACGAGTCGGAAGAAGATTACACGATCTGGAACAAGATTTACGAGCACTCTCTCTTAAATTCTAAGAAGCAGTTCGTTGATGTCAGAGACAAGCGCGGAAGGGTTTTTTACAAATCTTTCAACCTCGGCGAGGACACTCTCCCTTCACCGCCCGGCCTGAAAGAGTATGTTGTGAAAGTCATAAACACCACACTCGGGTCGGAAAGGATCCGCCTGGCGGCCATGAACACAAAATTTTACGAGATCCGTGTCGCTTACCCTGTAGAAGAGATTAACGACGTTCTGCGGAGTCTTTTCTCCATATTCATTATACTAATTCCGATTGTCCTCGCGATTTCCGTTTTCGGCGGCTACTTCCTCGCTAAACAGTCACTAAGGCCGGTCGAAGAGATAACGCGCACCGCCAGAAAAATAACGGCGACGAGCCTCCGGGAAAGAATCCATGTCAAAAATCCGAACGACGAGATTGGGAGACTCACTGAAACGCTGAACAATATGATAGGAAGACTTGAAGCTTCGTTCGAGCAGGTGCAGCAGTTTTCGCTGGATGCTTCGCACGAGCTGCGGACTCCACTCACAATCATGCGCGGCGAGATAGAACTCGCGCTTCGGGGAAACAACAGAGGAACCTCATACAAAAAAACGCTTGTCAGTCTACTCGAAGAAGTACTCAGGATGACGAGCATAATAGAAGGGCTTATCCTTCTCGCAAAGGCCGACAGCGGGAACGTGAAACTCGAAAAGAAACCCACACACCTCAACGCTTTGGTAAGCGAGATCAGAGAAGACGCGGAAATCTTGGCTGAGCAGAAGAAAATATCAGTGTCGATCTCACGCCTCGACGAAGCGACTGTACTCGGCGATGCGGTGAGGCTCCGCCAACTCATGCTAAACCTCATCGATAACGCCATCAAGTACACTCCCCAAGACGGGAAGATTACTCTGTCACTCGCGCTGGCACACGGGAAGGCTCGCTTCACCGTTGAGGATACCGGAATCGGCATACCCGATAGCGAGCTCAAAAAGATATTCGACAGGTTCTACAGGGTCGACAAAAGCAGAAGCAGGCTTCCGGACGGATTAGGACTCGGATTGTCTATATCGAGGTGGATCGCCGAAGCGCATGGCGGAAGCCTAATCGCTGAAAGTAAAGTTGGATCGGGAAGCAAGTTTACCATCATTCTACCTGCACTGGTCGACGTTCAAGCTTGATGGAAAGATTGAGACAAGACTCCCATCTCCAAAGACTCGCCGTCAAGTTACCGGCTTCCCTCCACCATGTTTTTAAGAAGCGTCGAGCTCAAATTTTACGGAAAGCACTTTACTGGCATCCATTCCACCCAGACGGCTCTAGGATCCAGCCACTAGTCAAAACACCCCTTTGAATGCCTGTGGCCATTTGAGACGGGCCGCCGGTCAAAACCGGCGGCCATCACTACTTTGATCAGTGTCTGCCCACTTCTGTGAGCTTGTGCGCATCGAGTATATCATCAAGGAGTGTACTT
>JAJYOS010000177.1 GCA_021796055.1 Bacteroidota bacterium | reverse complement strand
ATCTTAGTAAGTCGGTCCGCCGGGGTATTGTTTGAAGTAATCGAATCTTGCGACTCCGAACAGGCCCCTAGCAAAATAGTAGCTCAGCTCGACAAAAGACGCATTCGACAACGAATTAACGGGAAGGACCGTAGGAAGCGACCTTGCCCAGTCAAATTCCCCCAGGATGGAAAGCCGCTTTCCTATACCGATTCCCGCGTGAGCACCCCACATCTTGGTGCCGCCGCTGAAATATCCTGAAGCTCCGATCACCAGATTCAAAAAACCATGGGTCATGTACTCCGCCCTGCCGATGAGCGCCTTCCGGGAGTTGAAATCGTAGTTGGCAAGACCGTTCCCGTTCGTCAGGTCGGCCGTGACGAAGAGCCTGCCGAACTTCGAGCCGAGTTCCACGCCGAGGTCGCGGTAATCAGGAGAGAAGATTAATCCCAGAAGAGGAATTCCCTGCAGAAGACCGAAGTTGCCGCCGCGCGTGTAAGCGGTGTGGTCGTCGAGCCTGATCCCGTAGGAAGGCGAAAAGGCGCCGACTTTCACGTATGAGTTATCCTGATTGAAATTGTACAGCCCGTACGCTTCGTAAGCCGAATTCACAAAATCATATTTGACGTATAACCTCGTCGATGTGTACAGGTGGATTGCAGAATAGATGGCGCCTTCCATAGATTGGAAAGTAGTCTTCTTCATCTGGCCGTCGTAGAGATATTGGAACCTTACATCCCCGCCTATGAGAATATCCTCTCCGAGGTGTGGGTCAAAATTGAATCCACCACCGTGGTCCTGCACAAAACTGAGATGGCTGTTCATGAAGTCGGACGCCTCTTCCGGACTCCGGAGCTCACCGCCAGTCGGGTTAATGTGGCAGTTGATACACTGTTCTCCCTCCAGGATCGCAAAACGCGGGAGTGCGAAAACGGAATTGGCAGTTGCCAGGAAGAGGAACAGAGCCAGCAGTGTCGTTCCACGGTTACAATTTTGCAAGCCGTAACACCTTTGGCCTTTCACGAATTATCAGTTGTCGCTGAAATTCTTGAAGCCGCCCGGGGGCATGTTTACAGGAACCTTATGTCCCTGATGGCACGTATAGCAAGTCGGTTTCTTTGCGTCGGGGAATGAGAAATACTCTTGCCTGATCTGGACGAGCATTTTGAGCATCATTCGCGCCCGGCGCTTCGGTACCTTGGCGTCACTGGCGAAGTTTTGAGTGTTGTGGCAGTAGCTGCAATTGACGCCGAGGCTCTGCTTGATCATGTCCATCCAGCTCTTCAATTCCTTCTTCGATTTCAGGAAGGTCAGCACCTGCAGGTTCTTTGCAAAGGATGGTTCGGGCTTCTGTTTGGCAAAGACAATATTATGCGAAAACAGGCTGACAAGTCCGATCAGAATCAGGGCAGTGACAATAATCCACGTTCTTTTCACAGGTGCTTCTCCATTTAATTTTTTCAACAGAGAAGGGAACCGGAAAGGTTCCAGATCAGAAGGTAAAGTTGAGCATGATGCCCGGCGACACCCATCTTTGAACCACATAAGTCCCGTTCTGCGGAATGAACGTCCAATAGTAATTCAAGCCTACCGTCATGAAGGGATAAGGATTGTAACCCACGAAAGCGTACAGGAGGGATCGCGAGTCGAGCTTGAACAGATTGCTGAATCCCCTTACACCCCATCTGTCGTACCCCGCATGGAAGGCTATCATCGGAATCACGTTCGGGAAATTTGTTTCCAGGTTGAGAAGTCCTCCGTTAGGGTCGTTGTCAATGCCCCGGTACCCTCCGAGTATTTTGAAATTATGCATCAGGGACACGATGACTTGACCGTACCACCCGGCCGATCTTCGCATGTTCTGAAGTTGAGAAGCCTTGCTGACTATGCTGCCGTTCGGCGTGAATCGTGCAAGCTCATAAAACTGATCGAAGTATTCCGGTATGAATTGGTTGCCGATGAATTGACGTTCGATCTTGACCGACGCGGTCGCAAGCCCGAGCCCGCGGAAATTCCCCATTAAACCAACCGCTGTCCCGTGACCGAAGTGGGTGAATTGCGCAAAGGCGTAGTATGCATCGAGGTCGACATACTCGGACCGCAGAATCGGGAATCCCGCGTCGAGCCCGAACTCTTCAATCCTGCCTTTGTCCTTGATGACGCTGTCGCGCTGTGTCGTCTGGTTGTAAGCCGCCTCGATCACACCCGAGTTGGGGTTCTGATCGGTGGCGAACGTCGCGCCGAGTTCCATACCGCCGATTACCGGAGCGTCCGCCAGGCTGGAGAACTTCAGCGGACGCACATAGACTCTCCCACCCATCACACCCGGACGCTGGAAGTCTCCGTACAGTGTCTCGAAGCCGAATTTCTTCAGGTCAACGTCGAACTCAGCGCCGACTCTTCTGTAGTCGTAACTCGGGCTGTTGTCGTAATTGTCCACGATGAGGCCGTAGCCGATCGTCGCTGAGTATAGTTGGCCTGCCATGGCATACACCGGGTCGTGCTTTTGACCCCACCTGACGTACCGGATTATTCTCCGGTAAGCGCCATCCGACCAGTCGACCTTGCGGATTGTCCCGTCATTGCTGGAAATCAGGAGGGTGAAATTGAGTCCGACTCCTAATTTCCCGAACGACAAGTCGGGAAGGACTCCTATCGAATAATAGGGAATAGGTTCTCCTCCGTTGTCGGTAATCCATGTTATTCCGAGACCTCCCGATATTTGATTCTGGTCCGGTGGAAAAACGGGCTGACTGTAATTCTGTGCGCATGCGGAGGATCCGAGTACAACTATAGTTATAGCTATTGCAAAAACGAGTCTCATTAATTTCCCAATGACTTAATTATCAACTTCCGAACAATATCCTGCAAATCAGTAACGCACCCAACATACCGACGGCATCTGCTATGAGCCCCGCAGCCACCGCGTGACGGGTGCGATAGATGTTTACCGCACCAAAATAAACAGCAATGACATAGAAAG
Organism: Bacteroidota bacterium; assembly: GCA_021796055.1. Next base: position 6,670 of record JAJYOS010000177.1, on the reverse strand, counting down.
TAGTTTCACTGCTTCCGTACATTGTCGAAACAAGCACGCCGATAAACGAGTCCGGTCCGTATCTCTTCATTATGTCGGTCATGAGACCGAGCGATCCGCTGCCGCTCAGGGGCCTTAATAGAGCCATGGGCAGGGCTTCGGGCGGCATCCCTATCAGGTGCGCCAACGGTGAAAGTGCGCCAACAAAAATACTCATCGCTCCGCTCGCACGGAAGATTCCGATCGCCACGAGCATCGCAACGAGGTATGGGATGATCTTTATTGCGACTTCAAATCCGCCTTTTGCACCGCTGACGAAGCTCTCGTAGACGGGTACCTTCTTTCTTGCCGCATAGATTACAAAGACAGCTATGATCAGAGGTATTGCGATGATCGAAAGAGCTTGCAGGATGTCCTTAATCATTTTCCCCTCACTTCCGGACTCTCAGGAGTCGTCTTGTCGAATCGGTACACTTTCAGCCTCTGCAATATCTTCGCGGCGGCTATTCCGGCGATGGTTGCAAGACCGGCTCCGAAGAACGACGTTAATAAGATGATGGTCGGATCCTTCGAACCGATGGCCGCCCGTACCGCTATGGCCGTTGCCGGAATGAGTGTCAGGCCCGCAGTGTTTATGGCGAGGAAAGTGACCATAGCGTTAGTCGCCGTTCCTTTTTGCGGGTTCAGGCTGTCGAGCTCTTCCATGGCTCTCAGGCCGAACGGAGTTGCGGCGTTGCTGAGCCCCAGCATGTTTGCCGCAATGTTCATTATCATCGCTCCGATTGCCGGGTGGTCGGGCGGTATTTCGGGAAAGATCCGCGTCATTATCGGCCTCATCATCCGGGCTATGATTTTTATGAGACCGCTGTCTTCGGCAAGCTTCATTATCCCGAGCCAGAATGCCATGACGCCGATAAGTCCGATGGCAATCTCAACTGCCAGCGAACTGTAGCTTATCACCGCATCGAGGACGGCCTTCGTTCGGACGAGATTTGTGACAGGAAGAAGGATAAATAAGCTTTTCCCGCTCCTTTTCACTATAGTCGCCGTAATCTCCTTTGGATTGTCCGCAGTCTTAGCGACGGTCTGCCATAGTTCCGGCGTTTTATCGCCCAGCTTTATTTGCATCGAGTTGTTTGTGATTGCGGCAGGGAAGCTGAGTGTATCGGTTGCCTCTATTTGTACCCCGTAGAACTTATCGAAGTATTGCCTGCTGTAGCTCACGACCGCCGCGTTTGCGGAGGTGCTGTCGTACTGAAGTTCGAACTGCTCTCCATTGCGGTACCGATTGGTCGATGCGTCATAAATGTCGCTGCCTGCTGCCGCGAGAACTCCAATTACTATTAATCCGAGCCAAACGTAATTCAGCATCTCATTTGTCCTCATTTCCTTTTTTATATTCCTGGAGAAGATGTGTATTTATCAGTCTTAGTTGATACGGATTAACGGAAAAGACTTTGCCGCCGGACATCGGAAGGTTTAGAACCTCATCCAATCTTGTGTAATCGCTCTTGCTGAATGATTTGAAATAACCATAATAACCGAGCATACCGTCGAGAATTCTCCACGCAATTTCGGTGCTTTGCCGGTCCAGTTCCTCTTCTGAGTAGAAGGTTGTGATAGGCGACGGGAGTTCGACCCCGACAGTGCTGAGGGCTGCCAGTTCGAAGATGCCGTTGCGGGAAATAGCCGTGCCGGTCGTGTCGAATTCCACGCTGAGAGATGCCTGAAGCGTTGAGGCTAATCTGCGGTTGGCGATGCTTGGATAAATTGTCACGGAAAATTTCGGGACGGGGTTCACAGCAGAGATTGAGATGTAAAATCCTCTGGAATAGCCCCTGGAGAGATCTGCACGCTGTTCGATTGTCAATGTCGTGTCCGTGCTCCGAACAAGATGGGAGTTCGCGCCGAAGCTTCGGAGCAAGTCGTTCAGATCTCTCGCGACCGACAAATCGATACTGGCGGCGGTAAGTGAACCTGAGGACGGCCCGCTGTCTTCTCCTCCGAAGGCGGGATCGATAAGGATCGTCTTCCCAATCAGCAGACTGTCGGCAATGGGAGTCAATTTGATCGGCGCTTCGGGAATTGTGTTGCATGTCTGTATATAATAGCCAGGAAGGCTCACGCTCAATGGCACTCCGTCATATTTAAAAGATGCAAACCCATTCGCAAGGGAGGTGGCGATCACCTTACTTCCCGTACATATCACGGCACCGCCGATCGGGTCTCCGCTCAATGATCTCACCGAAATTGTTCCGACAGAGATGTACTTTCCGACGGCAGGACTGATGATTGTATCCAGAGTGTCCAGCGTAAACCTTATTACGGGCGTGCTGGAATCGGACTTGCTGAAAATTGTGTAGATAGCTCCGTCGCTGTGGAAGGTCGTGTCTGCTGTCGCATTCGTTACGGCTGCTGCCGGGTTGACAAAATCAGAAATGTTGTAATTATCAGCGGATCTCACGACGACGCGCGTGAAAAAACGCGTGGGTTTCACGGAAAGTGTATCGGGGTTCACTAACGCGCTGATCTCTGCGGGCGGGGGAACATAGTAGAAATGTCTAAGGAAGGGGAACGAGTGGTTGCCTTCTTCGTTTTTTATGACGACGCTGAGGTAGTGTCTTCCGGGAAGGAGGGTCGTCGACGTTAGGGAAATTCTGTCCGAGTCGCTGTCGAAGACTGCGTTCACAGGTTTGCCGTCTATCTCCGCTTTCAGATACTTTTTATCAATTGCGTACTTCCCGCCGAAGAACTCACCCTCGGAATAGCCTATGTTGAAACTGACCGGTATCTTATTGAACAACGTGTCGCCGGAGTAGGTAAGCCGAGGTATTCCTGCTTTCAGGTATTTCCCAAGCCCTTTGAAAATTCCCCATGCTTCTATTTCGTTGAACGTGTCGTGCTTTAAACGCTGCTCCTCATACGGGCTGGAGAAAAATGAACATTCGGTCAGTATGGCTGGGATCTTGGAATGTCTCAGCACTGCAAAGCCCGCAAGCGGATAAACGAGGTAGTCGGACAATGTCCCGTCGAACGAAAAGAAGTTCGGCTCGGGATTTCCCATCGCGTAGGCCAGATCTCTCTCGACATATCTTGCGAGGTCGTGGTCAGCGGGCGTGTAAGCGCTGTCGCCTTTGACCGCGTGGTACCATGTAGAGGTATAGTTGAGCGGCGGATATCTTTCGGGCCCGCCTGTGGCATTGTGATGAATTGAAATAAAAATGTCCGCGCCGTCTTCCGCCGCCATCTTCGGCCTGTCGAGGAGGCTCACAGTTGTATCTTTCGTGCGCGACATGAAGACGATCGCCCCCGCACGTGTCAGGTAATCCCGCAATGCGAGTCCGACGCGAAGATTGATGTCTGCCTCGGTCTCACCCGTTGGACCGTGACCGAATCGGTCCGCACCGCCGTGTCCCGGGTCGACGAATATTTTCCAACCCTTGATATATTGGGAGTAGTACGCGATAGTTGAGTCCTGCCTTTGCGGCTTTTCCCAGTCGGTCGGCTTCACGTAATAAATCGACGGCGCGCATCTCCAGAGGGTTAGGGAAGCAACTGACAACAAAGTCAGTTGGAGTAATACTTTTGCAAAGAGCTTTCTCATCAGCAGGCCAAGTTGATTAGGTTAAATATAAAGGCTTGAAGCGGTGCTTTTCAACCTTTTTGAAGGATTTTGGGGAAATTACGGGGGAGAATTATGCTTGTCTGACTGCGTCAAGAACCGCTGGGCGGGCGATCATTGAGCGGCTGTGTTGAGCATATCGCGGTGAGACCGGAGAATTATCAATGTGATTCATCCGCAAGCATCACCGGCTCAAATTTCTTTGAGTCGGTGAATGTCTATGCGGAAAATTAATTTGCTGGGGAGAGCCACAGACGTGAGGCCGGGTAGAGCGCTCTAAATTGCGTTTTCGATCTTGGCGCCCATCTCCTCTGTCGACAAGACGTTCTCCTTCGAAGAGGAAATATCGGCTGTCCTGTAACCCTGATTGAGTACGGACTCGACGGCGCGGAAGATTTTCCTGGCAACTTCTTTTTGCTTGAATGAGTATTCAAGGAGCATAGCCGCCGATAGTATGCTCGCTATCGGATTAGCCAATCCCTTTCCGGCGATATCAGGAGCGCTCCCGTGAATTGGCTCATAAAGCGAATGCTTCTCACCAATGCTGGCCGAAGGAAGCATCCCGATGGATCCGGTCAGCATCGAGGCTTCGTCGCTTAATATGTCGCCGAACATGTTTTCCGTGAGAATTACGTCGAATTGTTTCGGCCGCCTTATGAGCTGCATCGAGGCGTTGTCGACGTACATGTGATCCAGTTCAATATCCGGATATTGAGCCTCGTGAATCTTGTTCACGACTTCACGCCAGAGCATCGAGGTGTGCAGGATGTTTGCCTTGTCGACAGACGTTACCTTCTTACTCCTTGTCTTGGCGAGTTTGAAAGCAGTGTGGGCGATCCGCTCGATTTCCGGCTCTGTGTAAGTCATCGTATTGATTCCGCGCCGTGTCCCGGCTTCTTCGACGATCCCGGCCGGCCGGCCGAAATAAATGCCGCCAGTCAATTCGCGAACGACGATTATATCTATGCCTTTTACGATGTCTGCCTTCACGGAGGATGCATCCAGGAGCGCATCGAAGAGAATCGCTGGTCGGATGTTCGCGTACAATTCGAGGGACTTGCGCAAGCCGAGAAGGGCCTGCTCCGGCTTCGACTCGTAGGGCAGCGAATCCCACTTAGGGCCGCCGACCGCGCCGAGCAGAACTGCATCGCTGGCGAGTGCGGCCTTCAAAGTCTCTTCAGGAAGCGGTTTGCCAGATGCCTCAAAGGCTATCCCGCCCGCCTTCAACTCTGTGAATTCGAATTTCTCATTTAAGATGTGTGAAGCCTTCTTCAGTATGCGAACGGCCTGTGAGGTGACTTCTGGACCTATGCCGTCCCCGGGAATTACCGCTATTTTAAACATTCGCGCTCACTACTGCCTTGATCATCCCGATCTTGCGAGCGTAAGAGAATATCCCGCCTGCATTGACTATATCCGCCGCGTCGCCGAGCGACCGCAGATTAAAGGATTCGCCGGTGGTGGAGTTTGTTATGCTGTTATTCCCAAGATCTATGACCGCATGATCACCGGTTGAAAACGATTTGTGAATGTTGTCCACCGATTCGAGCGGCATCAGGAACCCGCCGTCCACGGAGTTCCTGTAGAAAATTCGCGCATAACTCTGGGCGATCACCGCTTTGACTCCTGCAACCTGAAGCGCGAGCGGCGCATGTTCCCTCGATGAACCGCATCCGAAATTCTTTCCGCCGACGACGATGTAAAATTCGGACTCGTAGCTCCCTTCGTTGACGAACTTTATCCCGCCGTTCGGCAGCCCGGACTCCTCATCCGGTACACCGCTCATGGCGTACTTGCCGAACAGTTTCCGTTCCTCTGGTGAGTGTGTGTTGTAGACAAGGTGTCTGGCAGGAATGATCTGGTCGGTATCAACATTGTCGCCGACCACGTAAACTCTTCCCGTTATCGTCATTTAATCTCCTATTTGATATGAGTTCCAAACATCAGGCTCCAACCTCCATACGAATTCTTCTCCTCTGCGACGAAAACAAAGAAAAAACCCGTCGCAGGACTTTGAAAATACGTTTCGGAGGTTGTTTGGAGCTTGAGCTTTGGAACTTGAAACTTTTCATCGCAGGTGAAATCAATTTCCTGTTTATGCCAGATATTTTCTGGGGTCCGTAATTTTTCCCGTAACCGCGGTTGCTGCCGCGGTGAGCGGCGAAGCCAGAAACACCTGCGATTTCTTTGAACCCATTCTGCCGGGGAAGTTGCGGTTCGTGGTCGAGACGCAAATCTCTTCGCCGTTCAGACGTCCGAAAGTGTCATCCGGGCCGCCGAGGCACGCGCCACAAGTAGCGTTCCCGATTCTGCAGCCTGCCTCCTCAAATATCGTGCGTAGCGGCTTGCCGTCGATCTTCTTTTCCAACAGTCCCTTCGCAACGTCGGTGGTAGCAGGAACGATGAATGTGTCGACCGCAGTTTTTCTGCCGTTGAGGATCCTGGCGGCCGCGATGAAGTCGGTCAGCTTCCCACCGGTGCAAGAGCCGATGTAGACCTGGTCCACTTTCACGTCCGAGAGGTTCTCTGCCGGTTCGGCGTTTTCCGGAGAGTGCGGTTTGGCCACCATCGGACGAAGCTTACTGGCGTCGTATTTTCTCTCCGATGCGAAGACGGCATCGGTGTCGTTCTGAACAGGGGTAAACGCCTTCCTGCTTCTCGCCTTTACATATTCGACTGTCCTGTCGTCAGGGGCGATCACTCCGTTCTTTCCGCCTGCCTCGATGACCATGTTACAAAGTGTCATACGCTCTTCGATGTTCAGGCTTTGAACGGCATCTCCCGCGAATTCCATCGCCTGGTAAGATGCGCCGTCGACTCCGATGTCTCCGATTATCTTGAGTATCAGATCCTTTGCCATGAGGTAATCCGGCATCTCGCCGTCGAAGACGAACCGGGCGGTCGAGGGAATCTTGACCCAGAGTTTCCCGGTTCCGAGAATGAAGGCCGCGTCTGTGTTTCCGATACCGGTGGCGAACTCGCCGAAAGCCCCGGCCGTGCAGGTATGCGAATCCGTGCCGAAGAGTACTTCTCCCGGCCTTGCGAAACCCTCCTCAGGCAGCGCCACGT
>JAJYOS010000176.1 GCA_021796055.1 Bacteroidota bacterium | reverse complement strand
CCTGAGGACGGTAGTCTCCCTCCTCGGATTGTATGACGAAGAAGCCCGGGAGAACTCGATAGAAGCCAATTGGCGCAAGGCCTTGAGACTCGTGGCCAGATTCCCGACAATCGTGGCCAACTTTCATACGCTACGCATGAACGGCGACTACATAAAACCGGATCCGTCGTTGGGACATTCGGCAAATTTTCTCTACATGATGAACGGTGTGGAACCGGGAGAGATGGCCTCAAAGACTTTCGATTGCGCACTAGTCCTCCATGCCGATCACGAATTCAACGCGTCGACGTTCTCCGCCAGAGTCACCGCAGCCACGCTTTCGGACATTTATTCTGCCATGACTTCGGCAGTGGGTACTTTGAAAGGTCCTCTCCACGGCGGTGCAAACGAGAACGTCATGGAGATGCTGCTTGCCATCAAAACACTGACCAATGTTGAATCACATTTGCAGACAATGTTTGCCGACAAAAAAAAGGTCCCCGGTTTTGGCCATCGCGTATATAAGGTAGAAGACCCCCGTGCAAAACACCTTCGCAAGCTCTCGAAGATATTGGGCGAGACTATTGGAAATCTCAAATGGTATGAAATGTCCGAGAAAATCGAGGAAATTGTGAGGAGGGAGAAAAATCTCGTTCCGAACGTGGATTTTTACTCCGCCTCGACATATCACTACCTCGGCATTCCCACTGACCTGTTTACGCCGATCTTCGCGGTGAGCAGGATCGCCGGATGGACCGCCCACGTCATGGAACAATATTCAGACAACAGACTTATCCGTCCGATCTCCGAGTACACTGGGCTGCGGGAGGCTCATTTTGTCCCGGTAGAGCAAAGATAGACCGGAAAATTCCTTGGAAGTTGCCCGGACTTGAGCTCACCGCGGATTCGTTTACATCGCATGTTGTCGGTCTCGTTCATTTCCGGAGATGAAACCGTCAAGCATTCCCTAAAAGCGGACAGCAACAGATGTACGAGAGCTCCTGCCCGTTTTGCAGAATAATTGCAGGCGAGGCGCGCGCCGAGATCCTGCTTGAAACAAAACGAAGCATCTCGTTTTTGGATATCAACCCGATCAACTTCGGGCACGCCCTGGTAGTGTCGAAGGATCATTTTGCGGACTTCGACGAGCTTCCTGAAGATGTTCTTCTGGAGATAACAGGCTCTCTGAAAACGGTTGCCCGGGCAATCCTGGATTCAGTTCACCCGGCAGGCTTCAACATATTCAATAATAACGGTCGTGCTGCGGGGCAGTCGGTTTTCCATTTCCACTTCCACGTGGCGCCGCGTTATGAAGGAGACGGTCTGAAGATAAGACCGAACCTGAAAGTCTATGAATCCCCTGAGCAGATGGCCGAATACGCGAACATGATTCGCGCTAAAATAGAAACGAACGATAAATCAGGAGAACGAAAATGATTCCATATGAAAGGCTGTCCCCTCCCACAAAGGGTGAGAAGATCAGGGTCGTCGACGGAAAACTCGTTATACCCGATAACCCGATCATCCCCTTCATAGAAGGAGACGGTACCGGGCCGGACATCTGGCGGGCAAGCAAAATCGTCTTTGACTCAGCGGTCCAGAAGGCTTACAAGGGCAAGAGAACAATCGAGTGGTTCGAAGTTTACGCCGGCGAGAAAGCCAACAAAGTCTACGGCAGGGAAGTGTGGCTGCCCGACGATACTCTCAAAGCGATCGGCGAATACATCGTGGCAATCAAGGGCCCGCTGACAACCCCGGTCGGCGGAGGGATTCGGTCGCTCAATGTTGCTCTGCGTCAGATGCTTGACCTCTACGTTTGCCTGAGACCGGTCAGGTATTTTGAAGGCGTCCCGTCTCCGGTCAAGAAGCCCGAGCTCATCGATATGGTTATCTTCAGGGAAAACACTGAAGACATTTATGCCGGGATCGAGTGGCGCGCGGGAACGCCCGAAGCGAAGAAAATAGTCGGCTGGCTTGTCGGCGAAATGGGAGTGAAGAAAATAAGATTCCCCGATTCTTCCAGCATCGGGATTAAACCGGTGTCGGAGGAAGGATCGAAGCGTCTGGTCCGCGCGGCTATAAAATACGCTCTCGACAAAAAGAGGAAGAGCGTCACCCTCGTGCACAAGGGGAATATCATGAAATACACGGAAGGCGGCTTCAGAGACTGGGGTTATGAACTTGCAAAGTCGGAGTTCCGCGACAGCATCGTCACATGGGATGAGGTTCAACAGGGTGCCAAGGCTCAAGGCAAGCTCCTCATCAAAGATGCCATCGCTGACAACTTTCTTCAGCAGATACTGACTCGGCCCGCGGAATATGACGTGATCGCGACTTTGAACTTGAACGGCGATTACATTTCCGATGCCTTGGCCGCACAGGTTGGAGGAATCGGAATAGCTCCCGGTGCCAACATAAATTACATGAACGGGTTCGCCATTTTTGAAGCGACTCACGGAACCGCGCCGAAGTACACCAACCTCGATAAAGTGAATCCCGGCTCGCTCATCCTGAGCGGCGTTCTGATGTTCGAGTACCTCGGTTGGTCGGAAGTCGCCGGGCTCATCGTGAAGGGGATCGAAAAGACCATCGGATCGAAGGTGGTCACATACGACTTCGCCCGTCTCATGGAAGGGGCAAAAGAAGTGAAGACCTCCGAATTTGCCGCGGCAATAGTGAAAAACATGTAGACCGCTCCATAACTTTTATTCGAATATCTGGGAAAGCAGGCGGCGTAATGCCGCCTTTTTTATTTTGTGCTTGACAAGGCGGTTTTATTATTTTAACTTATTGGGTCGTAAATCTTAATTTAATTAGATACCCAGTGAATATATGCTAACAACTGACAAGAAACTCGACCCGATCGATCATCGGCTTCTGGAGATACTCCAGAAAAACGCCAGGACAAAGCTGAATGAAATGGCTCAACAGCTCGGCTTGACCATCCCGACTATCTCCGAGCGCATTCAGAAGCTCGAAGAGAGAGGAGTTATCAGGGGGTATACGGCAATCCTCGACGCCAAACGCCTGGGCAAAGACATTACAGCCTTTATCACCGTCTCGATCGATTCAAGCAAGCACTATCAAATGTTCATGGAACGGGCAAGGGAGACTGAAGAAATTTTGGAGTGTCATTCCGTGACCGGGGAAGGCTCTCACCTTCTGAAAGTCCGTGCCGACGATACAAACGCGCTCGAAAAGTTGTTGTCGAGAATACAGTCGTGGCCGGGTGTGCTAGCCACCAAGACAAGCGTTGTCCTGTCTACAATCAAAGAGTCTACAGTACTGAAAACCCAACACAATTAATCCTAGGAGGAACAAATGGCAAAAGTTGCCAAGTCTGCTACTGAAATCGATAAACTGCTGAAGTTTATCAAGGACAGCGGAGTTGAGATTGTTGATTTAAGATTCACTGACATCCCCGGACAATGGCAGCATTTCTCGATACTCCCATCTGAACTCACCACCGGTTCTTTTGACGAAGGGGTGGGTTTCGATGGATCCAGCATTCGCGGGTTCCAGGCGATACAGGAAAGCGACATGGTGTTGATCCCGGATCCCAAAGAGTTTTTCATCGATCCGTTTACCGCACATAAGACGATAAATATAATTTGCGACGTCAAGGATCCGATTACCGGCGAGCCATACAGGCGTGATCCACGCTTTATTGCCCACAAGGCTGAGGCATACGTGCGCTCCACCGGTCTTGCCGATTCGGCCTACTTCGGTCCGGAGGCGGAATTCTTCATATTCGACAACGTCAGGTTCGCCCAGACAATGAATACAGGTTTCTACGAGATAGACTCTGATGAGGGAATCTGGAACAGTGGCAGCAACGACAAGAAGAATCTCGGCTATCGCCCGCGCAGCAAGGAAGGATATTTCCCCGTCGCTCCTGTGGACAGTCTCCAGGATATAAGATCAGAAATGGTGCTGACCATGAAGAAGGTTGGAATCGATGTCGAGGTACATCACCATGAAGTGGCCACGGCAGGGCAGACCGAGATTGACATGCGATTCTCCACCCTTACCAGGATGGCAGACAATCTCATGACATATAAGTACATCACTAAGAATATTGCGGCGAAACACGCGAAGACCGTGACGTTCATGCCCAAGCCACTGTTCGGGGACAACGGGTCAGGAATGCATGTCCACCAGAGTCTATGGAAATCCGGTAAGCCTTTGTTCTACGGGAATGGCTACGCGAACCTGAGTGAAATGGCTTTGTACTACATCGGTGGATTGCTGAAACATGCTCCTGCTCTTTGCGCGATCACGAATCCAACTACCAACTCATATCACAGGCTTGTGCCCGGCTTTGAGGCGCCTGTGAATCTCGCGTACAGCCAGCGAAACAGATCTGCCTCGGTAAGAATACCGATGTATTCCAAAAACCCTAAGGCAAAGCGCGTAGAGTTCAGAGTGCCCGATCCCTCGACAAACCCTTACCTTGCATTCCCGGCTCTCCTGATGGCAGGTATTGACGGAATCATCAACAAGATCGATCCGGGTGAACCGCTGGACAAAGACATATACGATCTGTCTCCGGAAGAGCTGAGGAATGTCCCCTCGACTCCCGGTTCTCTCGAAGAGTCGCTGAAGGCGCTCGAGCGTGACCACGAGTTTCTTCTCCGCGGAGATGTGTTCACTGAAGAACTGGTGAGCCTTTGGATCAAATACAAGATGACCAATGAAGTGAAGCAGGTCGCCCTCAGGCCGCACCCGTACGAATTCATGCTTTACTATGATATTTGATTGAAAGCCCATTAGATCATCATTTGTCAGGCCGCCGTGTGGCGGCCTTTTTCTTTCCATTGAACCGATTCCCTCCTTTAATTAAGTTTCTTCTACATTCTAACGTGACATAAACGGAGTAATCGCAATGGCTGCTTCAACAAACTCATTCTCTACGAAAAAAGATCTCAAAATCCAGAATTCAAATTTCAAGATTTTCCACCTTCCCGCGTTGAACAAACAGAACTACGACATATTCAAACTCCCGTATTCCATTAGAATATTGTTGGAGAACTTGCTGAGATATGAAGACGGCAGAATCGTGTCCGCATCGGACGTGGAAGCCCTGCTGAACTGGGACGGCAAGCGGCTCCCCGAGAAAGAAATTGCCTTTATGCCTGCGCGTGTGCTTCTCCAGGATTTCACAGGTGTTCCGGCCGTCGTCGATCTTGCGGCCATGAGAAGCGAAGTTAAGCGGAGGAATGGCGACACCGCAAGGATTAACCCCCTTATTCCGTCCGAGTTGGTTATAGACCACTCCGTTCAGGTGGACAAATCCGGCACCGATGATGCTTTCCTCTTCAATGCTGAACTTGAGTTCAAGAGAAACATCGAGCGTTATAAGCTCCTCCGATGGGGTCAGAAAGCCTTCAGGAGTTTTGACGTTGTTCCTCCCGACACCGGTATAGTCCATCAGGTTAACCTGGAGTATCTCGCCAGGGTCGTTGAGACACGAGAGCAGGGCGGTGAAAAGAGGGCATTCCCCGACTCACTCGTAGGCACGGATTCCCACACGACTATGGTCAATGGACTCGGCGTTTTTGGGTGGGGGGTAGGCGGTATAGAAGCGGAAGCGGTCATGCTCGGACAGCCTTACTTTATGCTCACGCCGGAAGTTGTCGGCGTTAAACTTAAAGGAGAACTGCCGGAAGGTGCGACCGCTACGGACCTTGTCCTTACAATTACACAGATCCTTCGCAAGAAGGGTGTCGTGGGAAAGATCGTTGAATACTTCGGTGAGGGAATAGGCAATCTGACTCTTCCTGACCGTGCGACAATCAGCAACATGTCGCCCGAATACGGAGCGACGATGGGATTCTTCCCGGTTGACCAGGAGACAGTGAGGTATTTGAAGTTGACCGGACGCAGGGATGAACAGATTTCAGTGGTGGAGGCTTACTGTAAGGAGCAGGAACTCTTCTGGAGCAAGGACAAGCCTGAGCCACTGTACAGTGACGTAGTTGAAGTAGACATGAGCGGAATTGTGCCCAGCATTGCCGGGCCAAAGAGACCCCAGGACCGCGTCCCTCTCCGCGAAACTAAAACGTCTTTTGCCAAATCACTGGTGTCTTCGACGGCGGACCGCGGCTTTGGGGTGAAGCAGGAGGATGTCCCGAAGAGTATCACTGTTAAGAAGAACGGAGTATCGTTCGAAATGCATCACGGTTCGGTCGTGATCGCGGCAATAACCAGCTGTACCAATACATCAAATCCCGGTGTTCTCGTTGCTGCCGGCCTGCTCGCCAGGAAGGCCGTTGAAAAATACGGGCTAAAGCCCAAGCCGTGGGTCAAGACGAGCCTTGCTCCCGGCTCTCAGGTTGTTATGGATTATCTTAAGGACGCCGGCTTGCTCAAGCCGTTGGAGGACCTCAAGTTCAACCTCGTCGGGTTCGGGTGTACTACATGCATAGGAAACAGCGGGCCGCTGGACGAAGAGATTTCATCTGCGATTGAGAAAGGGAGCCTTGTCGCGGCAGCTGTCCTGAGCGGAAACAGGAACTTCGAGGGGCGAATCAATCCTCACGCGAAAGCAAGCTACCTTGCCTCGCCGCCGCTTGTCGTGGCATTTGCGCTCGCCGGTAGGGTTGACTTCGATCCGACTAGCGAGCCGATCGGAACAGGGAAAGACGGTAAGCCTGTCTTCCTGAAGGACGTGTGGCCGACACAGCATGAGATAAACGAAGTGTTGAGGAAGTCGATCAGGCCCGAGATGTACAAAGCGCGTTACGCGCATGTCTTCGACGGCGACGAAAGATGGCGGACATTGAACGTCCCGGAGGGAAGCAGCTACAATTGGGACCCCGCTTCGACATACATCCAGGAACCACCTTTCTTTAAGGATCTCCCCCTTGAGCCTCCTGCCGTCATGGACGTGAAAGGTGCGAGAGTTCTTGCATTGATGGGCGACTCGGTTACCACTGATCACATTTCACCTGCCGGGTCCATTCAGGCTGGCGGTCCTGCGGGGAGATATCTCATCGAGCACGGTGTTCAACCCAAAGATTTTAACTCTTACGGGTCGCGGAGGGGAAATCACGAGGTGATGATGCGCGGTACCTTCGGCAACATCCGTTTGAAGAATCTGCTTGTGCCGGGCACAGAAGGGAGTTGGACCGTTCACCTGCCGGACGAAGAGAAGATGTGGATATACGACGCCGCTATGAAGTATAAGTCCGAGAAAATCCCGCTCATCATCATCGCGGGGAAGGAATACGGCAGCGGAAGCTCGCGCGATTGGGCAGCCAAGGGCACTTTGTTGCTCGGAGTCAAAGCCGTCATCGCAGAAAGCTATGAAAGGATTCACCGGAGTAACCTTGTCGGATTGGGCGTCCTCCCGCTGCAATTCAAGGAGGGAGAGAACGCAGCCTCGTTGCATTTGACAGGCAGAGAGGTGTTCAACATTTCCGGCATAAGCGAGAACCTGATCCCGCACAAGATGCTTACAGTCACAGCCGTTGAGGCAAACGGAAAGACGACAAGATTCGACGCTATGGCTCGTCTCGACAGTCACGTCGACGTCGACTACTTCAAGAACGGAGGAATTCTCCAGACTGTTTTGAGACAAATGCTCAAGAGATAAGGGAGTGAACCTCTGAAACAGGGGAAACTCGGCGTTATTTGGAATTTATTGGCCATTTTCATAGATTTAATGCGTAAATAGGAGAAAAAATGAGAACCGGAATTCATCCCAAATATCATAATGTGACTGTAACTTGCGTTTGCGGCAATACATTCCAGACCCGTTCTACGGAACCAGGGCAATTTCTGAAAGTTGAAATTTGTTCGAGCTGCCATCCTTTCTTCACAGGAAAGCAGAAGCTCATAGATTCGGCCGGCCGCGTGGAAAAGTTTATGCAGAAGTACGGTAAAAAAGAAAAGGCTGGCGCGTGATTCTCCGATAGTCCGGCTATGATTGCCCGGCGCCGCAAACCCGGAGCAGTCGATACCTTCAAAGCGGACCTCGAACTTCCGAGCTCACAGTTCTTTTGAAATAGATTTCCTGACAGATACAGAAACGAACCTAAGAGTCACGAAAAGAACGCTGTCGTAACCATGACTAGAATACCGGGCATGCATTTGGTTGGACAGCACGAAAACCGCAGCAAATGAAAACCATGGGGTGCAGAGATGGAACAATCAAAGAGGTCCAGGACCTATCCGCGTGAGGAAACCGAGACAGTGATCTATGCAACGGCTCGCGAGGTAGCCGTCAAAATCCTGAACAGAATCGAGCGAACAGATTCATACCTGGACAAACTTCTTGATTTCGAGTTGAGAAATTCCGAGCTGAGCAAGCTCGATAAATCCTTTCTGACGGAACTTGTGAACGGAACCATCCGCTGGAAAATGCGCATCGACTATGTCATCTCACAGTTTTACCGCGGCGACTACACAAAACTGGACATCAACATCAAAAATGCGATTAGAATTGCGATGTACCAGATCATGTTCCTCGAAAGAGTTCCTCAGTCCGCGGCGGTGAACGAAGCTGTCGAGTTCGTCAAAAAGCTGCGCGGGCAATTCCTCGCGAACCTTGTCAACGCGATCCTCCGCACCTCCATTAGAAAACTGAATACGGTGGAATATCCGTCGATAGAGGACGATGCCGTGAGAGCGCTTTCGACTGTCCATTCATTTCCTGGCTGGCTCGTTCGACGCTTCGTTAACAGGTTCGGTGTATACGAAACTGAACAGCTGCTGACCGCTCTCAACGAACGACCGAAGCTCTCTATCAGGGTCAACCCGAGAAAGATTTCACCGGACGAGCTCATCGCCAGTTTTGAGGCAAAAGGATTGAAAGTGACGCGTGGGCAGTTCATCCCGAACTTTTTTTACGTCGAGGGGCTTTCAAGGATCGGAGAACTTGAATCTTTTCGGACGGGTCAGTTCACGGTGCAGGATGAAAGCGCAGGGATCGTTTCGAAATTACTCGACCCGAAACCGGGCGAGAGAATTCTCGATATGTGCGCCGCGCCGGGAGGCAAGACCACGCACATACTGGAGCTCACGAACGGGGAGGTCGACCTTACAGCCGTGGAAAAGTACGAGAACAGAGCGAGGCTCATACAGGATTCAGTAGATCGGATGGGTTACGGCAACGTAAAAATCATCGTCGCGGATGCTGCAAAATTCTCGGACGCGATCCTCTACGACAAGATACTTATCGACGCTCCTTGTACCGGCTTCGGTGTCATGAGAAAGAAGCCCGATTCAAAGTGGAAGCGAGAGCCGGAAGACATCGCTCTGCTCAATGAGATACAATCCGGCATTGTGGAGAGCGCTTCGAAGCTCCTGAAACCGGACGGCGTACTCGTTTACAGCACCTGTACGATCGAATCTGAGGAGAATCAGGCGGTCGTCCAGTCGTTTGTCAACCGTCATCCGGAGTTCGAGATCGAGCCGGCAGACAAGTTTGTCGATAGGTCGCTCGTGGGGAAGGAGGGTTTCATCGAGACATTCCCTCACAGGCACGATATGGACGGTAGTTTTGCAGCAAGGATGCGAAAGGCCCGGTGATTTCGTTGAATGCGAAGTACCCTTTTAATAACTTTCCAAGGAATATATTTCGGAGGCATAAATGATTAAGAACGTTGAAGAACTCAAGAAGAATTTGCAGGGAGTCGTTGAAGTTGACGGTTGGCAGAAAGCGAAAGTTGCCGA
>JAJYOS010000175.1 GCA_021796055.1 Bacteroidota bacterium | reverse complement strand
TGAGTTCATTCCTCCCGCGGACATACAGCTAGATTATAATGAAGGGGCGTCAACATACCAATCCAACATCCCCTGAATGAATCATGAATGAGAGACGTCGGATTACATTTGAGTTTGCTCCTTCCTGCTTCTATATTTTCACAGACAAATCGGAAATTCGGATTCTTAGAAAGGTGAAGATGAGCAAAGACAATAATAGCGCTTCTGGATTCCGCATCAGAGCTGCTCGTGAATCGGACTGCGGAACAATACTCGGGTTCATCAGGGAACTCGCCGAGTTTGAGAAGCTACTCCACGAAGTTGAAGCAACTGAAGAAATGCTTCGGAAAAACATTTTCGAGAAACACACTGCCGAGGTGGTGCTTGCCGAGATCGACGGGACACCTGCGGGTTTCGCGCTGTTCTTTCACAACTTCTCGACTTTTCTCGGGAAGCCCGGGATATACCTGGAAGACCTATACATAAAGCCCGAATTCCGAGGGAAAGGTTTCGGCAAACGGCTTTTGATTTACCTTGCGCGACTCGCGAAAGATCAGGATTGCGGACGATTTGAATGGGCCGTCCTCAACTGGAACGAGAAGGCGATTTCCTTTTACAAATCAATGGGCGCCAAGCCGATGAATGATTGGACGGTGTACAGACTCGCTGGCAAGGATCTTGATGACGCGGCCGCCCTCCCACTTTGAATTTCTCGGACAAACACTGACAGCGGCAACAAGGCGCCGTCCCCGATAATTGGATGTCGGTCCGCGAGTTCGGCGTTTGAATTCTCGCGAATAGTTAGCGGCTAGAGTTCCAACTGATAAAGTAAAAGTATAAAATCAATCCGTGGTCATCCCGGGCTTTTGCCGTGTCGTCCGTGTGCCAGTTTGCACAAATGGATTGCACGGAAGAAACCAAGGATCCCACGGATAACAAGGTGTCGGTTACCGGTGATCTAAATTATGGAGCGGCATATATTAATCGCCGCTGGTTAAACCGCGGTCCTTGAGTAAGGCCTCGACATTCGCGTCGCGCCCTCTAAATGCGCGGTACATCGATCCGGCATTCTCCGACCCGCCACGTGAAAGAATCATATCCTCGAACCGCTTGCCGTTCGCGCGAGTTAACCCACCATGTTCCGTGAACCATTCAAAGGCGTCGTCATCAAGGACCTCTGCCCACATGTACGAGTAGTAACCCGCTGAATAACCTCCCTCCCATATATGAGCAAAGTAAGTGGAACGATACCTGGGAGGAACGAGGTTCATATAGACTTGGTAGTGATGCAAAGCTGCCGTCTCGAAAGAATCGACATTCGAGATCGTCTCGCCCGCAGGAAGAGTGTGCCAAGCCATATCGAGAAGTGACGCCTCAATATATTCGAGCGTTTCAAAGCCCTGATTAAATGTCCTGGCCTTTTTAATCTTAGCGACAAGTTCTTCGGGCATCGGCGCACCTGTCTTATAGTTCTTCGCGTAGTGCGCGAGGACTTCCGGATAGAGCGCCCAGTGTTCGTTGAATTGCGAAGGAAGCTCAACGAAATCTCTCGGCACGTTGGTCCCGGCAAGCCTCGGATATTTCACGGTGGTGAGCATGGCGTGGAGCGCGTGCCCAAATTCATGGAACATTGTCGTCACGTCATCATAACTGAGAAGCGCCGGTTGACCGGCTGCCGGTTTCGAAAAGTTAGCCACGTTGAAAACGACAGGATGGGTTCCAAGGAGTCCGGAACCATCGACGAACGTATCCTCCCAAGCCCCGCCGCTCTTATTGTCCCGCTTGAAGTAGTCGCAATACCATAGCGCGATTGGCTTTCCGTTCTCATCGAATACTTCAAACACCCGCACCTCGGGCTGGTACACCGGAATGTCTTTCCTTTCCTTGAAGGTAAGTCCGTAGAGCTTGTTTGCGGCGTAGAACACACCGTCCTGCAGCACGCGATTCAGCTCGAAGTATGGTTTGATCCGCGATTCATCGAGATCGTACTCAGCCTTGCGGACCTTCTCGGCGTAGTACTGCCAATCCCATGGCTGCAGCTGGAAGCCACCATGCGCCTTATCCACAAGAGCCTGCATCATCTCGGCTTCTCCCTGCGCCTTGGCCATCGTCGCGGGAACAAGATCGGTAAGGAGTTTAATTGCTGCCGCCGGAGTCTTGGCCATCTGGTCCTCGAGGACATAGGCCGCGTAGTCGGGGAAACCGAGTAGCTTGGCCTTGTCAGCGCGGAGTTCCGCCAGCCTGGTTATGACTGCGCGAGTATCGTTGCTGTCCCCGCGCTCGGCCCGCATCGTGGATGAGACGAAGAGCCGCTCCCGAACCGATCTGTCATTCAGCGAAGCCTGGTAAGGCTGCTGCGTCGTGTTCTGCAACGGAAGCACCCACCGGTCAGGAGAGTCGAATCCGCGATTATGTGCGGCTTCGGAGGCCGCCGCGATTTCCGCGTCGCTCAGACCGCTGAGCTCATTCTTGTTGTCTATGACGAGCGCACCTGCCTTAGTTGCCGCGAGAAGCTTAGTCTGAAAATTGGTGACGAGCTTCGCCTCTTCCTGGTTGATCTCGCGAAGCTTTGCTTTGTCTGCTTCGGACAGTAGCGCACCGGAACGGACGAAATCGGTGTAATATCTTTTGACCAGCATTTTCTGGACCGGCGCGAGACCGAGTCGGTCACGGCGGTCATAAATCGACTTAACTCTCTGAAAGAGTTCTGGATTCAAGTAGATCGCGTCGGAGTGCGCGGCAAGCTTTGGCGCTTCGATGGAAAGGAGATTCTGAAGAGTATCGTCGATATTGGCCTGCACAATGCTGAAGAACACTTTTGAAACCCGAGTGAGGAGTTCGCCCGACCTTTCCATAGCCACGATAGTATTCTCAAAAGTCGCCGGTTCAGTGTTAAGCGCGATGCTGTCGATCTGCAGCCGCTGAAGGCGCATCCCTTCCTCGATCGCTGGCTGATAATCGTAGTCGTGTATTTTATCGAACTCTGGCGCATGAAATAGGAGCGGGCTCGGATTAGCGAATGGGTTGGAGCTTGAATAGGCTGGAACCGCCTGCACGACGGCCTGCGTCTGGGCCGCTTTGGCGGGGCGCGCGATCGCGCTCCTGAAAGTTGTACTCGTTACAAATGACATGATCGCGGCAAATGCCAAGGCCGCGAATAGGCTGGAATAGTTCTTTCTCATAGATCCTCCATTAATGTTCCCACGATCAGAAAGGTTAAGCCCTATTGGTGAAGCAATGTCGCGCACAAATCAACACGACTGCCGTAAAGCTAACGCATGCGCGCTTGAGTTTCAATGTGAAGAGGGTGTGCTGTTGTGCCACTAATTCGCGAATCCCAACGGGGAATGATTCACGAGCATGATAATGGCCGACCAAAGCGTCCTGACTTACGAACTGAGCGACAACACGACCGGAGAAGAACGGTGGGAAAGCCGGAAAGAATCCAGAAAGTTTCCAAAGCCAACCTCCGTGGCTTCCACGATGCTCTCAACGGAACGCTCGCATTTCATATCCCCTCGCTCTTCTCGCGCCTACGCGAGGATAAAACGCCGCTTATGCCCGGATGAAGCCACAACTATAAAGCCTAGTTGAGCGCGCGTGACCTACACTATACCGGGAAGCCGGAGACCAAACCCCATCAGGATCCCCTTCGCTATCATCTGATATCCCAGATAGAGGAGCAGAAATTGGAACATCGTCTTAATCAATTTTGTGGGGAGTTTGTTCATAACAAGACCGCCTAACGTCGAGCCCAGCAACGTTCCGAGAGCGGCCGGAGCAACAACATAGACATCTACCCCGCCCGCTAGGAAATACACTATCGCGCCCGTCGCGGCTGTCACCGCTATCATGAATTGGCTGGTCGCGATCGAGACTTTGACCGGAACCTTCATGACTGAATTCATCGCCGCGACATTTATGACTCCTCCGCCAATGCCAAGCAGGCCAGCTGCTAAGCCCGCGAATGACACGACGATAGCGCCCGGCAAAGCCCTCACGGGCAGGTAGCTTACGCTCTCCTTAAGCGATTTGTCAAAATAGCTCCCCTTTCGGAGAAGTTTTCTCGAACCATTTTGAGCTGAAGATAGGTCCGGCTCCTCAATTACCTGTGTTTCGTTCGCGACTTTCTTTTTGCGCTCCTTCAAGAGCGAATTCACGGCAGTATAAAGGAGGAACGCGCCGAACAGCAGGCTGAGAACATACGCTTTCATGATCACGCCGATGAATGCTCCTGCCAGGGCGCCCATCGTGGTTGCCATTTCAAGATACATCCCCAACCGAACATCAGCGATTCTCTGCTTCACAAAACGGAGCGCCCCCGCAATCGAAGTAGCGATAACGGAGACCAGGCTCGCCGCAATGGCGACATGGATTGGAAGATGGAAGAAAAGCGAGAGCGCCGTCACGATGATCACGCCACCCCCTATGCCAACTAACGCCCCGAGGAAACCCGCGAGCACAGCGGCCAGAAAGACCAGTGAGAATTGTACAAACATGGCACAATATACCGGCGAAGGAAAAATTAAGAAAGGCTACTACAGCACTTTTGTGTTGTCGCAAGAATGAAGTTCTTGTGGATTACTTTTTCAAAAGTGGACTCGCGGACGAACAGGTCGGATCAAATATCCTCCCTGTTTCCCTTCAACTTAATCGGAATCCATATTTCTTCTTCCGAATCAGGATCGTCTTGCCCGTAACTTTCTCCCATAACAGCCAGATGAGGCCTGTTGTCGATTAGAAAATCGGAGGCAGGGAGCCAAGTCCCAAAAATATATTGAAATGTCCCCGCTCCAGCGCTGGCTGTCCCTTTGTGAACAAAGACCGCATAAGGTCCCTCGGGGATGACGATTGATTCCATTTCAACAGGAATGGAGGCCCGCGATGCCACCTCCACTGCAGCCCATTTCTCAAATGTAGCATGGGGATTAAAATTCTTAAAATAATCCCGTGGATAAACTACTATCGAATAGAATAGCGTCCCGACCTTCTCCTCGATCTTAGAGCTCGCTGGCATAAAACACTTCCAGAGTTCAAACGTTTTGTCCTCCGTGAGAGACATGACCTTCCGTTTGCCAACGAGAGTCTTTTCACCCGAATGCTCGAACCGGGGTTCGCTTCCCTTTTCAGTCGCCGACATCGATATCGTATTTGTTCAGTAGTCCGAGAACATGGGGGATCGAAAACTTAGCCTTTCTGATCCTGTTTCTCTCGGGATCGATGGAGTAATTGTATGACGTACGAAAGTCGGCCTTCTCCAGTATTGAATTGTCAAACATCGCTCCGGCAAGATCGCATACATCGAAAACTGCACCGGTCAGGTCGCACTGCGTGAAGTCGGTCTCATTCATTTGAGAATCCTTGAAGATCGTCTTTCTAATCTTAGTCCGGTAAAACGTCGAGTGATTGAGTGAGCATCCTTCAAAACTGACCGAGAGCCCAAATTGGCTGCACATGTCGAATCTAAGCCCCCAGAGCTTGCACTCCTTGAATCTGACATCTCGCAAGGAAGTGTCCGACAGACTGGCGACACTGAGATTGCATCTTATGAAGTCGCAATCAATGAACCTAATGCGGGAAAGATCGGCGTCTGACAAATCGCAGTCAATGAATCGACACTTTTCATACTCTCCCACTTTCAGCGGATTCGACTTCAGGTCTATGCCGTCGAACGTCTTCTTATCCACCGAAACAGCTTCCAACTCGGCAACCCCTTCCTTATGATCTGACATGCAAGTTTGCGGCGGCTCTTCCAGGCATATAGTCTTACTTGAGCACCGTGAGTTTCCTTGTCTCTGAAAAGATTCCGGCCCGCAAGTGGTAGAAATAGACTCCGCTAGGCAATGAACTTGCGTTGAACGTCGCCGAATGAAGACCGGCGCTTTGAGTTTCATCTACAAGTGTTTTGACTTCCCTTCCAAGGACATCGTAAACTCTGAGCATTACATGCGCCTGCCTCGGCAATTGATAATCGATAATGGTAGACGGGTTGAACGGATTCGGATAGTTTTGCTTCAAAGCAAACGATGACGGAATCCTTTCATGCGAGGTTTCAATGGCTGAAATCATCTCCGACAAAGGCCGCTGACATACAGCCCCATTTGCAATCGCGAACAGAGTCTTGCCCGATATTGCCAGGCCGGAAATGTACGTGTTTGACCCAAGGCCGCCGTTCATCGGAGTCCAGCTGGCACCGAAATCAGTGGACCGGAAAACACCGTCGGCGTAAGAACCAGCAAATATATCCGAGTCCAGAACTGCAAACGCATCAATGGCGTGAGCGGGAGCTGGGATCGAATCGGCAGCCGTCCATATTAATCCTCCATCTATTGATATGAATACTCCTGGGTAAGCCCCGGCCACTGTCGTGCTGCCGGAAGTAACGAGCGAGCTTATTATCGGTTCTGTTATTCCTGAATCCGACGAGGCCCAGATCTTGCCACCGTCGGTCGAGACAAAAAGTCCGTCATGGGATCCTGCAATGATCTTCGACCCGGATGCCGCCAGAGAGAAGATATACTGCGTTGTCAAACCTGAGTCCGTCGCTGTCCAATTAGCGCCGTTGTCGGTGGAGACAAAAATGCCGGCACCGCCTGTCGCAGCGTAGATATTCGAGCCTGATGCGGCGAAAGCATAAACAGGAGTCACCGGAGGAATGCCGGCACCGGCCTTATTCCAGCTGGCTCCGTTGTCCGTAGATTTCAAGACTCCATAGGACGTCCCCACGTATAAATTAGATCCTACCACCGCTATCGTCTGTATGCCCTCAGAAGAAAGTGCAGAATCGGTGGGATTCCAGCTTGCGCCATTGTCTGTAGAGAAAAACACGCCTCCTCCACCCGCGTATAGACTGCTTCCTGAAGCGACCAGGCAGTTGAGGCCGCCATGTAAGTTGGACGGACCGGGAGTCTGTGTCCATTGGGCGTCCACCTTCAAAGCAGAGACGAATACAATTAACAAAGCGATGGCAAGCCTGTCAGTCTTGGTTCTCATCGCGCACTCCTTTTTTTAACGTTTCGACCGGATATTTTAACTTACGACCGCCAGTCAAAAAAAATCCCTCCATGCACGCCTCCCGCGCACGGTCCAATCCTCTGACGCTCCTTACACTGCCCCGCCGCCTGTGACGCCAGCCCCCGTTTCCTTAAGACGTCTCGCAGCTTCTTCCATCGATTGGATGGAGAAGTCTGACTCGCAGGTTGACCACTCTTGATTCCCAACGAGAACGAACCCAACCAAGGCAATCGCAGAGGTGAAGACAAGGACATATACGGATTGCGGGGCGGGACGCAATTTGGTATTTATCAACACGGCCAATAGCAACAGAATCGGGATAGCACGTGCCAAGATGTAATAATATAAAACAAAATAGAGCCTGCTTCTTCTTCGAAGATTCCGCCATCTTGAAAGGTGGCGCTTGTGACTTGTCCTCTCAAACCACATGTAAAGCGAGATGACCACAAATGCAAGGAGGTCATACCCGAACCTCTGGAGAGGAAAACCGACCTCGTGTCCGGGCGCCGCACCGACCAGGAAGCCGACTAGAAACCCAACTAGAATGTAAATGTAAGGCATCACGCTTTTCACTTTGTTCCTCCCGATTTTCGACTTGAACTACTTTCGAATCGAACTTCGAATGAGCCGGACTCAGAACTTCCGCCCAGGAGGGCTTCGACTCGTTGATGTAGGAAGCCGTCACTCGAGTGTCCGTTCAACTTGACCGCGGACAACGTCGACTCAGCCCTTACCTTCAGCGTTGATGCCAAGTTAATGAAGTTCTGCGAGAAGTTCCTCTTGTTCCAGATAAGGTCCTAGAAACCACACTCTTGTTCCCTTCAATGCTTACTACTTTTTTGTCCGCACTTTCCCGCTCACGGATCGCCATTACTTTGGGAAGATACGGCTCGCGCAGTGGTGCGCATGACAGATTCGGCTTGCGAAACAAACTGGCCTGCAGCCCAGCCTCGCTCGAGACGGGTGTCATGAGGCATTCAGTTGGTGAGCTTCTTGCCGGCGGTTCGTCAACTATATTATTCGGCTTCACATCAATCTTCTATCGCTTCAATACCCTGGTCTTTAAGTTTTGCCAAAGCGTCTTTCATTGCTTTGACTTGCTCCGGTGAGTGGCTTTGCCAAATAGAAATCTCCCCGACAACCTTCAACGGATATATTGACCGATAAGACATCGTCAGATTTCCCGGAAACTTTTTGTCCGTTAGATTGGGGTCATCTTCGATCGGGCCCGTTGGCTCTACCAAATAAATCCTCTCACGTCCTTCGCCTAACGCGAGCTCTGCTCCCCAGATGGCGGCATCCAGAGTAGCAGTCAGATAAACGTATTTTGTTTCTCTATTTTGCCCGTAGTTTGAGCTAAAACCAATTTTGATAAGGTCACCGATCTTCAGGTCGGCCCTTGTACCGTGGAAGAAAGTCTGAACAAAAGGGCTTTGCCCGGATTGATTCGATTCGATTTCATTCTTGTTTATATTCATCGCTATCTCTCTAACAGTATGATTTCTTGTATGGCATCCTGCCAATGACAATTACTTATAATGTCCGCATCAATCACGCCCTGCTTTCAGAGCGAGACTGATCGCCGAAATTTGCCATGAGACAAATGAGCTGGCGTATTTGACCACGTTATGATAAACAGACAGGGTGGCGATGAGTATTTATCACGTCGGGGGTCTTAACGCTCCGACTTATCTCTTTGATAGACTCCGGGTTGCACAACCGTATTCGGCGCGGGCCAGCAAAGATACCTCGCATAAACAAGTAAGTGCTATCAAACAGGTATTCCGAAGGACCGCACCCACATACCCGAGCGTAGCCCTCACTTATCGGGCCGTTCTGTGGACAGCGCGCTAGCTCGCCCATATGGTATGGCGAATTTCCACTCCCTTACCGAGAACTCGGATTCCGTAGAACTCACCAGCCCCATCTGTCGGGGTTAGCTGATACGTCACGGCATCATCGGGAATTATGCCTTGCCCGGTTACATCCTCATACCGCACGCTGCGCAGCAGTGCATTCAGAATCTCACGCGCTTGCTCGACACTTCGTCCGGGCAGAACGAGCACATCGCTCCATCCTTCCCAACCTCGCTCATGCACTCTGATGCACCCATGCTCAAGCTTTCGCACTTCGAGATTGAGAGCCTGTTCACCCTGCTGCGGATTCTCGATAAGTAGGCGTGCCTCCCGCTCACCTCCAAGCGCATCCATATAAGACTCCAGGCTCGAGCATCCGGATGGCGGCGCGGGAAGCTTGCCGATTTCGGATGTGTCAACCAAACCTGCCACGATTGCACCGACGGTGTCAATAAAAATATAATCATCATTGAGCAACACAAGGGCACGACCGCTCGCGAAGTCACTTGCAGCCTTATAGACTGCCGGAATGACAAGCTTCCCTGCAGCGTCAGCGTATCCCCAGCGCCCCTGCGGTGGGGCTTCTCCGACAGCTTCGATAGCTGATTCGATCCACACCCTCGAACGTCCATCGACAAGAGTTGGCTTTTGCTCAGCGGTAAACGAACCCGCTGCTGTATCTGTAAATTTCTGAGGCATCAGCGATTCTGCAGACGTATCGGCAGACGGCTGAGTACGACCTTTATTCTGTTTGGAGCTAGTGCAGCCGATGATCGCAACTGCAAACAGAGGCACCATGAGCCCCCGCAC
>JAJYOS010000174.1 GCA_021796055.1 Bacteroidota bacterium | reverse complement strand
CGAATACTTGCAATATGCCGGAGTGAAGGATGGAGACAGAGTCCTCGAAGTGTCCGTCGGCAATGGGGTGAACATACAGTATCTCCCGCGCGGGGCGGATTATTTCGGGATCGATGTGTCATGGGGACAGTTGAAGAGATGCCGCGAACTCAATAGTCGTGGCTTGAGCATCGAGTTGTTCCAGGCCGAGGCGGAGCACCTCCCGTTTTGCGACGAGGCGTTCGACGTAGTGTTCAACGTCGCCTCCATCAATTACTTCGAGGACAAGAGGAAGGCGATCGATGAAATGTTCAGGGTGGCGAAGCCGGGCGCACAGATGATGATTGCCGACGAGACCGAGAAGGCCGCCCACGCGCACAATAAGCTTCCGATATACCGCGGCTTTTTCAACAGCTCGAAAGTGCCTGTTACGCCTCCGACAGATCTACTGCCCGATAATGCGACTGACGTGAAGCTGACGGAAATACGGAATGGACTATACTTTGTTCTGGAGTTCAGGAAAGGTAACTGCTGAACCATTTCCCGAAGCGATTTCTTTCACTACGTGATCCGGCGACGGGGACGAAGGTAACGGTGGAACTTGCCTGGAAACCCTCGCGAGGTTCTAAAGGCGTCTGTTGACACTAGCTCTTCTGTTTTGTAGCATGACGTAGATTCAGTTCGTACAAGCGATAATAAGCTGTGTGAAAAGAGATGGGGGTGAAAATGCAGGTAAGACAATTAGGATGGATCTTATATTTCACTTTTGTTCCGATGATCGCGGAAGCTCGGGTTCAACGAAAGCCTGTCATTGAACCTGCAGTGTCAGCGGTCATAAGCGGGCCATTTGCACCTCTTTGGCAGCTCGGGGCTGGTGTGAGATATGGAAAGTGGAGTTGCGAAGCGAGATACGGCTTCGGTCTGCCGATCGGCCCGGACGTGGGCAACGGCGGTACTTTCCGGAATGTCGCTCTCTTCGCGCGGCGAGATGTATCAGATGTGTTCTACTGGATGGCAGGTGCCATGTACGCCAGCTATAAGTACACAACCCCCGCTTCTCGACCTGACTTTCGCAGCTCGTCTGTTTATGAGCACACCTGGCACAGCATCTCACCCGCTCTCGGTCTCGGCGTCGGATACAAATATATCTTTCTAGAAGTGCAAGGTTACTACCCGGGGGTATTGCTGGGAATCAGGGTGGGGGTTAATTGAAACGCTGCGAAGGTTCCAAGGGAATTGCCATAGAATTCCACGAGACCTTCGCAAGGTTCCGCTGCATCATCCTTCGAAACCTTGCGAAGGTTTCAGTCGTTGCTGCAAGGTTGCCATGGCTTCCCACGTCACACGACAACGCCGGCTGCGCGCTTTGGCTGGTAAGTATCGCCGACCCTCACGATTACCTTGCCGTTGACAATCCTGCTCATTTCCGATTGCAGACAAACTATATTTATCCATCCGACAATCTCGATCCGCATTCATGGCAATGGATTATGACATCTGGATCTGTCGGCCTTTTCGATAAGCTCTTTATCTGCCGTGACCAAGACGGCGTTCTCGACAATCGTGGTGGCAAGAATTATGGCGTCCGGAACGCGGATTCTCATTGATTTCCTTGGAAGGATTGCCTGATCTATGACCTCCTTCGACACCTCACGTTCTCTAATCTCTCCTAGGAAGACATTGGCTTGAGCGGCTTCCCCATCCGTCAATGTCCCGGAGAGGAGTTCGAGGCGAGTGATGCTGGATATTATAACTACGTCAGATGAAGAGAATTCAGGAAAGTCCCCGCGACCCTGCAGGAAATAGATAACGGCATTCGTGTCAAATACATAAACCAAGGGTCACCACTCGGCTCGGGCCTTCCGTTGAAAAGCAATTCCATCCACTTTTCCTTTCATGATCCCATAGAGACTTTTGAGCTTAAGCGGCTTGCCCGGTCCTTCGCGAGGCACGATGAGTATCTCAACCTCTTTGCCCTGGTACTTGGAAAGGTTTTCCAATACCAGGGTATCAGATTCAATTTTCTTTACGATGCGCTCGATCTCCATATTAGAGCTCCATTCTTGAAGAAGATATATGCCAAAAAAGGGAAAAGCAACTCGTTCACTCAATCTGTCGCGTCATTCTGGTTTCACACGACAACGCTTGTCGCGCGCTTTGGCTGGTACGTTCCCGGCACGGTCCTGAATCCTATCGCGAGCCTGTTCCAACCGTTAATGGCGACCACCGCCATCGTCAGGTCAACTATCTCTTTTTCATCAAATTGCTCCCGCACCTCTTCGTATATTTCGTCCGGGACATGAGTCTGACTTACCAGCGTTACAGTCTCAGTCCACAGGAGCGCCGCGCGTTCGCGGTCCGAATAGAATGGTGCTTCGTGCCACGCGCTGAGTCCGTAAAGTCGCTGTTCCGTCTCGCCGTTCGCACGTGCGTCTTTCGTGTGCATGTCGATGCAGTACGCACAGCCGTTTATCTGTGAAGCCCGGAGTTTGACCAGCTCGAGCAGCGAGCGTTCCAAACCTGAATTGTCTACGTAGCGCTGAAGCTGGCTCATGACCTCGTAAGCCCCGGGAGCGGCCTTGGTATAACTCAATCTTGGTTCCATATTCTTCCCCAATGATTTGTATTCTCTATGGTTATGATTCCAAACTTGTACGTCGTCGGCTCTTCGAATGCGGCGCCTAAAAATCTAAACGAAAACTCCCGCGGAAACGTTCAGAGAGGGAGAAACCATCGAACCTTGCGGAGGTTTGTTCAGCATGAGCACCTTGTGCTGCAGGCAGCCGGATCATCGGCCGGGAATACGTTCGAACGGCGACGGGTTCAAGGCGAGTCAACCGCCGTCCGGCCTCGAAGTGAGATTCGCACCGGAGATACGGTTTTCAATTAGAAACCGGAGGCTCAATTGAGATACATGCTAAGACTGGTTTATGTCGCCTTTGTAATCCTCGCGGTATCGGAAGCGGTCCTTGCAGGCGAACCCGCAAAGGGAAACCGCGATAAGGATGCAAATTTGTTGATGAAGACCGAACGTCTGTGGATAAGGGCGATCGAAACGGGAAACGGTCCCATGCTGAGGCGAATTCTCAGCCCTTCGTTCGTAGACATCTCTTGGACGGGTCATCTAAGAACAGAGACAGCCTGATCGACAATCTGGAGGTCACCAGACACAACGTCACGTCGCAGTCCATCGGCGACATGCGCATCCGGCAATACGGCGATGTCGGGATAGTTCGGGGGCTGAACACGGTCACGGGAAAGAGCTTCGGTAAGGCGGAGATCCGGTTCACGGATATATTCGTGAAGAGAGGAGGCCGGTTCAGGGCCGTGGCGGCGCAGGAAACTCTTGTAAGGTAACCCCGTTTCGTTCACACCATAGCTAACGGTGATATCAGCGACCCAAATCATCCAGGGAGACCGAGAAGCCTTTTGGGAGAACTCGACGCTCGGCTGGAATGCCGGCTCATATGCACAAGCAGCTTCGAAAGAATTTTGCAATTTAAGCGCCGTTCGAGACTCCCCATCGTGTCCCGTTGAGATTTGCGTCCGAGGATCTCAAATTGACCAAGCCAAGAAGCACAGTCCGCTTCCTCCCAAATTTTGCTAAACGGCCTTGACACGTAAGTTGGCACTCACTAGTTTTCATCTAAGAATATGTACGGATGAAGAGAGTCGTGTAGTATGGCGGTATGTCCGGTGAGATTTGTAATTGCTTGAATTGTTTTCTATAGCTTCAATGTGTGTCACGCGGATTGGCCACAATTAAGAAAGGAGATAGAAATGGCACTATTCAAGTATTATGCAGGGGCAATGGTTCCCGATCCATTTACTTTCAATCAGGCATCAGGCCAGTATAGCGCGAATCCCACCAGCGCAGGAAGGCTGGGAATCATGGATCAGGACCTGGCCTACGCGCTAGATCAAAAAGGGTACTCAATGGCCATGATGACGGCTCAGTACTCCGGCGACTTTGACCCTGGTAAAGTAATTGTGCAAGCTGGCTCGCTCTCCCCCCAGATAGTCTCTGATTTGATGGACCTAGGCGTGAAGAACTTTTACTTCGACGAGCCAGGCAACCCCAACCACGACACCATCGACGCAGTAAACAATTTGCTACCGGTGATTCACGGCAAAAATGGGTACGTGTGGGTGGGTGATTGTATTGAGTGTCCGACTCACACACCACACTGGGGCCTGTTGCAAAACGTGGACTATGTACTATGCGACAATTACGACGCACTCTGCAGCATATCTGACGTGTGTTTGCAGGAGGTCACGACTAGCAATAGTACCGCAATACAGAACATTTACAACGAATTCAAAAGGCAACTCGGCCAAAAATTCGTCGGGGCATTTGTTTGTTCTGACCTAACTATCTGGGGTTACCTTAACACGGTGTTCAACTGTCTGGCGGCAAACGTAGGGTCACCCTGGGTGTTCTTTTATAGTAACAACTCCAGTCAAGATTCGAACATAGACCACCTTTCCAATGTGGCTTGGAGCGACTATCACTGGTTGCTTCAGAAGATCCGAGAGTATCAGCAGCAGTTCGTTGCTTTGGCCGGAGTTAACTGGGCCCCCGATGGCTCTAACGGCTACAGTACGGTCGGTAGTGCTGATTACCCAATCACCCAGCTTACGCCCAACCCCGACGGAAGCTATGCGGACCCTACGGGTAAGATCGTGACAGTCGCGCAATTTTGGGCCGCCCAGCAGACAGGCTCCTATACCGGTGTTTGGCAATGATGAATCAGGGTGCAAGGCCATCTTATTAGTAGATGGCCTTGCTATGTTCCTTTTTAATGGCAAAGGAGAGAGAAATGAGGTGGATGATATTGGTCGCGTTATTGCCCATAGCTACCAAAGCCCAAGTTAACAAGGATCCCATAGTTGAGCCTACCGCATCCATAGTCGTCAGCGTACCATTCGCACCGATGTGGCAGCTAGGCGCTGGCGTGAAATACGGAGACTGGAGTTACGAGGGAAGGTACGGTTTGGCTGAAGTCATAGGGCCCAACGTCGGCTGGGGTACTTTCCGCTCGTTTGCTCTTTACGCGCGGAGTGATGCATCGAACGTATTCTATTGGATGGCGGGCGCCATGTACGTCAGCTATAGGTATACACCGCCGTACTCGCAGCCGAATTTTCACAGCGGCAATCTTTACGAGCATACCTGGCACAGCATTACGCCTGCTGTCGGTCTCGGCGTCGGATACAAATATATCTTTCTTGAATTGCAGGCGTACTATCCGGGAGTCTTGGTCGGAATCAGGGTGGGAGTCAACTGAAACCTTACGAAAGGAACGGCGGGGTTCCCTGGAAACCTTCGCAAGGTTCCACTGCACCATTCTTCGAAACCTTGCGAAGGCTTCAGCCGGAGCAAGATTTCAGAAGGCCGGATTGTATCCGGCCCGTTCGACTGCGCGGCGAGTGGCATCGATTACGCCGGGCCAATCGTTGTGCGGCAATGCTGGCACTTCAGGAGCAGTTTTCAATTTTTCCAACAAGCCGTCCGCCTCTTCGCCGGCAAGCTTCTCAATAAGTTCGTACAAGCCTCCTTCATCTTCCTCAAGCGGGTTGTGGGCCTTAAGTATCAACCTGATTGTCTCGACGATAGCGGGGGTAGGAGGAGGCACCAACAGGGCGACAAGCGCACCGTGGTCGAGACGAAGACGTTGGGCAATCTCCGCCTGTTTGCCGTTCTGGAACCGGGCAATTGCCGGCAGGACGATCTTCTCTTCGATACCGATATGTCGGAGTAAACCCTGCCGGAATTCCGTGTAAGGCCCCATATCAATTCCTCTTTCGCCTTCCGCGGCGCGGGTCAGCAGGTCATTGAGCCTTTCATGATCACCTGCTAAATATTCATAAAGAGTTCCCATATCAAATCTCCTCCAGCGCACACTGTCTAAAAGATAACTCAGCCGATTTTCGTGATGACCACTTTCCAGACTTCGGGGCCCTGCTCGGTGTATTCCCATTTAAACATGCCGGGCTTCTCGAAACTGAATTCGTAATACAGCGGCTTGGGATCGTGGTCGTTTATAAGCAGCATGCTCGCGCCGGGAGCCAGTCCTTCAAAAGTAGCATGAATCGTCGGATGTTTCTCCTTCGGTACGATGGGCCTGGCATCCAACACCAATGTATCTTTATTGTCAACCATTTTTGTCTCCTTTTTCCATAACAAGATACTGCGGAGATTCAGGGTATGCCTTGACATCGGTCAAATTGCAAATATTAATATGATTGATTATATAAAGAGAAATGCTTCGTCCTTTGTGAAAGTTTCACGGATTAATACTTCTGTGTTCAACAAAAAATCGGCTGTCCAATGCGCATGAGACTCTCTTTTCGACTTTTTACGATAGCGTTCCTGCTTCTTGCTTCCACTTTATCATGCTCTCAAACTCAGCCTTTCCGCTTCGCGTGGTTGAGTGACACTCATGTCGGAAGTCCGACGGGGGCTGCCGACCTCAACGCATCTGTTCACGACATAAACACGCTTCACGGCATAGCCTTCGTTATTGTATCCGGTGACATAGGCGAAATGGGTTCCGACGCCCAGCTCACTCTGGCAAAGTCGATGCTCGACAGCCTTAAGTTCCCGTATTACATCATCCCCGGTAATCACGACGCGAAGTGGTCTGAGTCCGGCTGCACTGAATTTACAAAACTGTGGAAGAGCGACAAATTCATGTTCCAGTATGCCGGTTACCGTTTCATCGGACTTTGCGAGGGACCGATCATGAAAATGGGTGACGGACACTTCGCACCCGAAGATATGAGGTGGATCGACTCTGTCCTGACAAACCTTCCCGACAAAGGACAGCCGCTGATTATGGTTACTCATTATCCGGTCGACAACAGCATCGACAACTGGTACCTGATGACCGATCTGCTTAAGCATTACAATACGCAGGTTGTCCTCGTCGGACATGGCCACGCAAACCTGAAATTGAATTTCGAAGGGATTCCCGGAGTGATGGGAAGGTCGAACCTGCGCGCAGGACAGTCCGGCGGCGGATACAATATCGTCGACGTGCGATCCGATACGATGTACTTCACCGAACGGCGGCCCGGCATCGGAACAGAGACCACCTGGTACAAGGTGCCCCTCGGGCAGAGAGACTACGCGACAGATACCACAACCTATCCGCGGCCGAGTTTCGCGATCAACCGGGAATTCCCGCATGCCAGGACCGCATGGACTGTGAACACCGGATACACCATCGCTTCGACTCCGGCGGTGTGGAAGGATCACGTGATCGTCGGCAACAGCAGCGGCTTTGTTACCAGCTACTCTTTAAGGGATGGGGCGAGGCAGTGGACATTCAAGACGGGAGCCACGGTATATTCCACCCCTTCTGCATCAAATGGATTGGTAGTATTCGGTTCGTCCGACGACAACATCTATTGCCTGAATGCGGCGACGGGGAGGCTCGCATGGAAACACAAAACCGGAGAGCCGGTCGTTGCGGCGCCCGAAGTCGAAGGCGGAGTCGTCTACATCGGCAGCAGCGACAGCACATTCCGCGCAATCGATCTCAAGAGCGGCAAGCTGAAGTGGCGGTATAAAGGCATCGACGGATTTGTAGAGACGAGGCCGCTCGTTTATCATGGGAAGGTCGTATTTGGAGCGTGGAGCACTTACCTGTATGCTCTCGACTCAACTGACGGCTCGCTGGCATGGAAATGGAGCAACGGCAACACCGGCCTTTTGTATTCTCCTGCAGCCTGCTGGCCGGTCGGCGCTGACAACAAGATTTTCATCGTGGCACCGGATCGATACCTGACCGCGATAGATGCGGCAACAGGGAAGGCGGTGTGGCAAACCAACCGCTATCACGTTCGCGAATGTATCTGTATTTCAAATGACGGAGAGCGAGTCTATGCCCGCACGATGGAGGATACCGTGTTTGCATTTTCTCCGACGAAACCGTCGCTCTCAACAAGCTGGGTGACAGACTGCCGTTATGGCTATGACATAGATCCGTCGATGCCTGTCGAGAAGGACGGCGTCGTATTCTTCGGGACGCAGAACGGATTCGTGTATGCCATGCAGGCGAAAACCGGAAAAATACTGTGGAAACATCGCGTTGGCGTGACCGTCGTAAACACCCCGGTTCCGTTGGATGCCCATCGGGTCATCGTAAACGATCTCGACGGTCGGGTTATGCTCATCACCGACTGATTCAGCCCGGCCAGCGCCTTTTTTCTCAAATTTGAGTGCGCCCGCAATAATTGGCATTTCTTGACCTAAGTCAATTTTTCTGTCGCTTTGGCCTTTTATTTTTCGGACGAAATCATCGGAAATGCTAACAAGACTTACATGAGGGACAATATGGCTGAATCCAAAAATGAAACACTATCACCGTGGTGGAAACACTCGGCACTGCTCGTCATGATCTTCGGGTTTACAATCCTGTTGTTCGTGACGGTGAAGACCTACCAGGATGCCCCGCCGATTCCCCAAAAGGTCGTCGACGCACAAGGCAACACACTGTTTACCTCATCCGACATCAAAGCCGGTCAGGAAGTATTTCTGAAGTACGGCTTGATGGATGACGGCACTTTATTAGGACACGGTGCCTATCTCGGACCCGACTACTCGGCGGAATACCTTCACCGGGAAGCGGTCGATGTTCAGACGGCATTAGCTTCGCAGACATATGACACTCCTTACCAAAACCTAACGGAGGAAAAGAAGGCAAGTATTACAGCGCAGGTTCAAAGAGTCTTACATGAGAACAGATACGATGCTACGACAGGTGTACTGACGTTGACGGAGCCGGAAGCCGATGCGTACCAGGAAGAAATACATCATTGGACCAACTATTTCACCGAACGGCACAGGGCCCCGGGCTTGCCGCAGGACTTCATTTCAAATCCAACGCAGCTCAGACAGCTGACCACATTCTTCGCTTGGGCTGCATGGGCCGCCTCGACGAATCGGCCGGGCAAGAATTACTCCTACACGAACAACTGGCCGTTTGACAAGCTGACCGGAAACTATCCGACCAGTTCGGCCCTCGTATGGAGCGCGCTGAGCCTTGTTTCACTCCTCGGCATGACGGGACTGATCCTCTTCCTGTTCGGGAAGTTCGATTACCTCGGCTGGAAGTCTGGCATAGACGACCATTTCCTGAAATCGGCCGCTGCACCTCCGACCGAAAGCCAGAAGGCGATACTGAAGTACTTCGTGGTCGTCGCAGCACTGTTCGTACTGCAGGTCTTTGCCGGCGGGGCACTGGCACATTACCGCGCAGAGCCCTTCGGGTTCTATGGACTCGATCTCGAGAAATATCTGCCGTTTAATGTGATACGCACGTGGCATCTCCAGCTCGCGATTTTTTGGGTCGCGATGTCATTCGTCGCAGCCGCTCTCTTCCTTCCGCCATTACTGAGCAAGTCCGAGCCAACGGGACAGAAGGCGTGGGTCAACATCCTCTTTGTCGCCGTCGTCGTGGTCGCTCTCGGAAGCTTGTTCGGCGAATTCCTGGGGATCAACCAGTTCCTTGGGAAGCTATGGTATTACTTCGGAATGCAGGGTTGGGAATATCTTGAGCTGGGCAGAGCCTGGCAAATCCTGCTGATTGTCGGACTTCTCCTCTGGTTGGTTCTTGTTTACCGAGGACTCAAACCCGCGATCAAGGATCATTCGCAGAAGGAGCTGAGTTCGCTTTTCCTCTACTCGGCAATC
>JAJYOS010000173.1 GCA_021796055.1 Bacteroidota bacterium | reverse complement strand
CATCCCCGAAGCTCAGTGAGAACATTCATCTCGCGCCGCCGTTTGACCGCAAGTAACGGAGTAATGGGGCGCAGCGGCGGAAATCTGCCGGAAGAATAACACCCAAGAAATAGCTTGCTCTCCTTCCCAAATGCGCCAAGCATTAGGTATCCCGAGTGGCAATTACAAATCAGCCGCGTTTGCCGCTGGATTATATTAGCGCAATAAGCTCATGGAGATTTTCCTTGCTAACGAAGGCAAAAGCCCCCGCGGAGACCGCCGCCTCTCGGAAGTGGACGTCGTCGCAGTTTGTAACTACGACGAGTCTTGCCGTTGAGCCCCTGGCGACAATTTCCCTGATCACAATGATACCGTTCATTCTTCCCATTTAGATGTACATGCAGTTCCGATCCGATGACCAATTTTGTTATTACGGCAGATTCAACCGACGGAGCCCTTTCCACACCTGACGGCGGCTCACATCGTTCATAAACCATGCTCCCGCAGTTAGCGTAATGTTCGTGAATATGATCGAAGAAATCGACTCTGAGGACGTCTTCCTATCGAAAGTCGGTCAGGTGAGAACTGTCACGGTAACATGGTCTCTGGTCTCATATCTGCAAGCGTGCGGTGTGTTCCGGAAAGGAAAAGAAGTCCTTTCTGCCGTTGTAGGAATAAGGCACGCCACGGGGCGCGCCTTAAGTTCGCATCGCTTGCACAATGCCGGTGGTTCACTGCTGCAGTTGGACTCCGCTTATCGTGACAGTGAAGTTGAAGGTCCCGCTGACATCGGGAGTAGACACCGGCATCTGCGTAGCCGAGCTTCCCTGCGGACCTGATCTCACCCATGTCTGTTGCATGTCATCGTACTGAAGGTACATCCGCTGATAGGCCCAGTTCCGCTGACCGGTGTTGCCATTATAGTCATTGATCCAGAAGTCGACCCAAACTTTTTCGTTTGGATTGTTATCCATCTGCAGCTGGGGGGCAGTGAAATTCAGCTGGAGATCGGTACCGGCATTCATTGCGGTCGAGCCGAAGTCAAACCAGCCGGAAGTGCCGTCGTAGAGCGTTGAGCCGCCCTGTCCGTTGTTTATAGGAGAAGTCCAGACGACGCTGTCGTGCCCGGTGATAACGTTCGTAAGTCCGACGACCACTTTACATCCGCCCTGCGGCTCGGAGATGTTGTTCTGGGTAATTGAAAGGTCACTTACGAAAATACTTATCGGGCTCTTGGTGTAGCCCGTCGACGTACTGATTGGAGTTTTCTGTGAGACGGTATACTGCATTACGCTGTTCATCCTGACAAGAGAAGCATCTTTCAAATACTTGACCGTGTAGGAGATTGGCTGTCCGATGTTATTGGGCGAAAAGTCTGCACCGCGTGTCATGAACGAATTGATTGCACTGTAACTCAGCGCCGTCGCTGCAGTAAGCCCCGCTTGCGGGTCGCCGCCGATTTGGGTGACCTGCACGGTCGTCTGGCTCATAACCTTATCAAAGGCTGCAGTCGAATTGACGCTTCCCGAAGCAACGCCTCCGTTGTAAGCGAAGTTCAACGCGGCCTGGAGGCTGTCTGCCGAAGCGGTTGTCTCGTAGATCAGGATATATATTCTGCCGTAAGTGACACTGGAAATATAGCAGACCGGGTTGCCGGGTCCCGTATAGGGTGCGAGCTCGCTAGCGGTGAAACCAGGTCCAAAGGCGCCGGAGGCACCCTGAGGATCGTCATACACCATGGTGAAGAACTGCTGTGTCAGCTGGACAGCAAAATAAGTCTTGTTTCGCGAGAAAGAGAGTCCGAATTCTCCGCTGCCATTGACCGATGGGCCAGTGTAACCGAGGCTCAGATTGAAGTTGATTTGCGATGCGGAATAAACCTGCTCCATCGAATAGCTGTATTTTGCCGGTGTCCCTCCTGAATATCCCGCAAGGATCGAGTTCATCGCCTGGTTCACAGTAGAAAACTGGAATTGGTTTATCGTCCTGTAGAACTTGTTTGCGGTTCCGGCTGAATCGCCCGAGAGTATCGCAAGCGATATGTTGCCGGGCGCGCGGTTCGAAATAGGAATACTATTCGGAACGCCACTCGCGATCGAATTCCCTTGTACCAGGTTACCTGGCCAGAGAACGCTTGCCTGGGGGTTGAACATCATGTAAGTGCTTGGATCCGCAGAAGCACTGTAACTCACGTTCTGGGTGAGCCAGGTAGTGCTGTCGACCTGTGTGCCCGACGTGTCGACCGTCGAAGTCGTATCGGTGCTCATGCTGTCCACTCGCGTCGACCACGTTGGGGCGGGTTGAAAATCGGGGACACTCGCCACTAGCGAATCGATGTTCTTTGCGTCGACCGGGGTGACGGAATTGTTCGGCGCGACAGGGTTCTTATTACAAGATGCGATCACTGCGGCGAGCGCAATTGCGGTCAGTGCAAACGTAACATTTGATTTCATTCACTCCTCCTATATTTGTCATTAACATTGGCGTCCTGTTGGGCAGGGTCATATGAGTATCATAACTGGTCGGTATTCCCGCCCGAACTTATTATTGCATTTAGCTTGTGAAGATTCTCCTTGCTTACGAAAGCAAAAGCTCCGGCGGACTCAGCCGCTTCCCGGAACTGGTCCTCGTCGTAGTTGGTGACTATGATAATCTTTGCATCCGATTCCGATGCCGTGATTTTTCGCGCAGCGGTTATCCCGTCCAGCCCGCTCATCTCTATATCCATCAGCACCCAGTCCGGCTCGAAGAATCGGTAGAGCGCAAGCGCGCCTGCCGCATCCTGGCATTCGCAGAACTCGGCATTCTGCACATCCAGAATACTCTTGATTACTTCCCGGATTCCCTTGTTGTCGTCGACAATCATTATTTTCATTTTAATAGCATTAATTTTCTTACCGCGACGAAAGTCTTGCCGTCACTGCCTTTTGCGACGATCCTATAGAAGTAAACGCCGCTCGCGAAGCGATCCATGTTTATGCTCTTGTCATACGACCCCGCACCAAGTGTCCCATAATCGTTTCCCATTACTTCCTGACCGAGGACGTTGTAAATGTCGAGTGTTACTTTCGAGGCATGATTCAGGTCGAACCTTATCACTGTGGTTGGATTGAAAGGGTTTGGGTAGTTTTGGAAAAGTTGGCAAGATGCCGGCTGTTCATGTTGCGCGTTAACGGACGTAATTATTCCAGGAACCTGGAGGATGCTCCAGCCGAAATCGTTGCGCCTGTGTATCTCCTTCATCGTGTCCGACAGGTCGATTACGCCCCAAACGTGAACGTAGTTGCCTGAGTGAACGAGCCTTGTGTTTACTACGGAAGGCGCTATCCAGCTGAACGAGAATATCTGCGATCCTCGTGCAGGTATTGCTCCCTGCGTCGCGAACAAGGAGTCCCCGGAAAGGTCTTTGATAATTGTCCCTCCGTCCTGAGGATTGCCGACGTAGAAACTAACGTACACGGACGTATCTCTCGGCACGAGGCTGTATTTGTGAATGCGAACCGCCGTAATCGGAACTCGCTGCGCTCATTTGACCGACCATTTCGCCGGTCACGGTGCTGTCTTCGAACGCAAGGTTGGATTTGGAGATCGGCTTAGCAGAAGCCAAGACTTTATTTCCTGATGTTTCCCAGACAGAAGCCTCTTCCGCGTATCCATTGCCTATCATGTCACCGGCGAGCACGATTGAAGTCATATTACCTTCGATGGCCGGTTGCACCATGCTGTTCGCGGTATTCGTAACTGAATCACCGGAAAGCGATCCGTAAGTCTGCAGCTGTCTGTTCGAAGAATCATAGCTCAGGATCTGATAGTGGAAAGCGTCGTAATTCGTGGTGTACATCGACGGCGGTTCGTTCCAAAG
Organism: Bacteroidota bacterium; assembly: GCA_021796055.1. The sequence continues at coordinate 5,884 of JAJYOS010000173.1, read as the reverse complement.
AAGCAGCATCCTGTCATTAGCCACCACGTTACGATCCTGACCGAGAGGACCGTTTGAATTGCTCGCGGAAAAGATCCTGCTCAGGCCGGTACCCGGTTTCTCCGAAAGGACCGAATATTTACCTGACTGTCCGGCGCTCGCGGGGTTGCAGACACAAAGAGAAATCAGCGCGCAAGCTAAATAAATCTGCCATTTGTGAAATCCGAACGTCTCCATCTCCAACTCCTCCTTCACTCTGTTCCGTCGTTCCTCTGATTACCCCGTCAGCTCCTCTCGGTGTTAAGGACGGGTCCCCGTCCCCTCACAACACTGAGATAACGCTACAATTAACAGATGAAGAGAAACCATGTGTATTGTCAGAAGGGAGTATTTTTCTAGATAGTAGTACCTAGATTACAGACGAGACCGCTTCTTTACAGCAACTCTTTGTGTTCGAGTGCGAATTTGAGGAGCGCGTTGGTACCATGGAGATCAAGTTTTCCGCAAATGTTCGAACGGTGCGCCGCTACCGTCTTCACGCTTATGAAGAGTCTGTCAGCTATATCCTTCGTCGATTTTCCTTCCGAGATGAGTTTCAGCACTTTTCGCTCCGAGCCGGTCAGGTTATCGACGCCGAGTTTTTTCTCGATGCCCTTGAGCGATTTAACACTCCTCTTCATGAGGAGGTGTGAGAGTGATGGACTGATGTAGCTCTTCCCCGACAGCACCGACTGAATGCAGGAGACGACGTCGGCTGCCGCACTGTCCTTGAGAACATACCCCATTATGCCAGTTTCCATTGCGAGCTCGAAATGCTCCGCATCCTCATACATCGTAAGGATAATCAGTTCCGTATTGAGCTTCCGAGCCGATACTTTTCTTGCCACATCCAGCCCGTTGATACCCGGCATGTTTATATCCAGGATCGCGATGTCCGGCTTTAATTTCATTATGACATCAAGCGCCTCTTCACCGTTTGATGCCTCGCCGACAATTTCGTAAAGCCCGGAAGTGCTTACAAAGTCCCTCAAACCCTTCCGAAACAAAGGATGATCGTCCGCAATGACAACCGTAGCGGTTTCCTCTTCAAATCGCCTCCTGCCGTCTCCATAGTTCTTCTTCAAGATTGCCTTTCCGAATGCTCTTCGTTTCGCGGGTAAACCGGAACGGTGAGAGTGATGGTAGTCCCGCTCCCTTGACCGGATGATATTTCGAGGTGCCCTCCTAACATACCTGCTCGTTCGATCATACTCGACAGGCCGAGGCCTGATTGTGACGAACCACCTTGCGTTGCGGCATAGTCGAACCCTTTGCCATCGTCGTGAATTATCGCCACGACTTCGTCCGTGTGCTTCCTGACAGCCACCGAAGCATTCCTGGCGCCGGAATGTTTCACAAGGTTGTTCACCGATTCCTGGACTATTCGGAAAAAGCTCGCTTCTGATTCCTTCGAACCGTCTCCGGGCATGCCGTCGATATTGTCGATAGAGACATCAAACCTTATCGATGAAGATTCTCCAACCGAGGCGAGCATCGCATTGAGTGCCCCGGTTAGGCCGATCCGGTCCAGATAGTATGGTCTAAGGTTGCGGACTATTTCCCTTACATTTTGCAGCGACTGCGTGACGGTCTCAACAATGTTATCAAGTTGTGTCCTGGCACTCGAGTTAAGTCGCTTTGCTTGTTGGGCGAGGTAAGCGCGGTTCTTTATCACAAGCAGATCCTGCCCAATCGTGTCGTGCAGCTCGGCCGCAATGCGGTTACGCTCGTTTTCCTGCCTGTCGATGAGTTTCCTGGAAAACTCGCGCTGTACCGCGGCCTCTCTCTTCAATGTCGTAACCCTTCGGTAGTAAATTATCGGCCCGATAGAAAGGAAGATCAGCACTACGAGCCCCCTAAACCACCATGTCATCCACAATGGCGGAGATATGTAGATTATTAAGGACGCGCCTTTGTTATTCCAAACCCCGTCGTTGTTTGAAGCTCTTACTCGCAAAACGTATCTGCCGGGATCCAGGTTAGTGTAAGTCACTTCGCGCTTATCGCCAATGTTTTCCCATCTTCTGTCAAACCCGTCGAGCTTGTAGGCGTACATGTTCCTATCGGGGTCCGTGAATTCCAATGCGGCAAAATCGAATGTGAGCACTTCATCTGTGTAGCTCAAATGAAGTGAATGGGCAGTCCAGATCGTCTGTTGCAGCGGGCTTTCCGATTCCCTAGGCTCCACAGAGCGATTGAAAATTTTGAAGCCCGTGAAAACCACGGGCGGAATATTGGTATTGTCGTGGATGCTGTCCGGATAAAATGAGTTGAATCCATTGATGCCTCCGAAGTAGAATTTCCCGCTCCGCGATTCAAACGCTGCTCCCTGGTTGAACTCATTGCTCTGCAATCCGTCATCCACGGTGTAATCGCGGATTCTGCCTGTGAGAGGCGAGTATCTGCAGATGCCCAGATCTGTACTAAGCCAGAGGTGTCCGTGCGGCCCGACAAGGATCGCGTAGATGACGTCGTTTGGGAGTCCGTCGCTAACGCCTATATGGGAAAGGAGCTTACCCTCGTAATTAATCCTCAACAATCCCCCATACGTGCCGACCCAAAGCGTTCGATCTCTCCCTTCTGCCATACAGAGCACGCTCTTGCCCGCGAGAGTATTGGCAAAGTTACTGTCAAGGATTGCTCTCTCGAATTTATCCGTCTTCGAATCGAACCGATGAAGCCTGAACGAATACCCTCCGATCCACATCGTCCCGCTGCTGTCTTGGAAGATCACGTTGACCTGGGAGGGGAAAGGATACCGGGTCTGTTTATATTCAGCGCCCGACCGGGTGAGTCGGATTACACCGTCGTATGTCCCGGCCCAGATATTTCCCTGCCTGTCCTGATAAAGTGAATTGACCACGTCGCTGAAGGTCGCCTTATACGCCGGCATTGTGAGAACGATATTTTTAAAAATGGGAGTGGATATCCCATGTCTGAAGGTTAGAGTATAGATCCCTTGCCCGTTCGTCCCTCCCCAAACAGATATTCCGTTGCTTTCACGATTCACAAGGACGCTCCAGAACGTTCTCGCCGGCCCCGAAGGCGGCTGACCGGAGCGATTGAAATACCTGCTGAACCTACCGGTGGATGGATCGAAACCATCGAGCCCGTTTTGTGTCGCGATCCAAATCATGCCATCCCGGGCCTGCGAGAATCCGCGCACCCGCATGTTGCTCAGGCTGTTGGCGTCCTTGGGATTAAAGGTGTAATTTTCAAATTTCTTCTTCGTCGGGACATACTTGTTTATGCCTTCATAGGTTCCCACCCACAGAATGCCTGATCTGTCTTGGTAAAGAGAAAGTATGGTGTTTTCAGAAAGGCTGGTCGGATCGTTAGGATTATCTCTGAAGACGGCGACCGTATCTGTGTTCACACCGACAAGCCCGATCCCGTCGTAGGATCCCAGCCACATGGTTCCGTTCTTGTTTAGAATCGCGGCTTCCGATCCAATCCCCTTCTCAATCTGATTTGTCAGTCGGGTCTTCCATGGTACAAGCCTGCCCGAGAGTGAATCATAAGACCATACTCCCGCTCCAATAAAGAGCAGCTCGCCGTGGCTCGTCTGGACAACCTTGTTGATCACGATTCCGCGCGGCTGGAGGGGACTCCACGCCCCCGTCTTAACATTAAGAAGCGATGCGCCGTTGATGCTGCAAACCCAGAAACGGTGTTCACTGTCTTCAAATATCGAGCTTATGAAGTTGTCGCGAGTCGTGTCTTTCCCTTTTCCCCGGAAATAGTATCTTCGAAACGTACCTCCAGAAGAATCGAATCGATCGAGTCCATCCTCCGTCCCGACCCAGATTGTTCCATCGGGATCCTGATACAGCGCATGGACATGGTTGTTGCTTAGACTGTTCGGCTTTCCTGCCACATGCATGTATTGAGTGAATCGACCGGTGATCTGATTGTAGACGCTAACCCCTCCGCCTTCAGTACCCGCCCAAACCGAGCCGTTGCGGGCAACCATCAGCCTGAGGACATAATTGTAAGATAATGATGTCGAATCGTGACGGTTATTCCTGAACACCTTGAACGAATAGCCGTCGTACCTGTCGAGTCCATCCTGAGTCCCGAACCAAAGAAACCCCAGGTGATCCTGGCAAATCGCAAAGACGGAGGACTGCGACAGCCCCTGTTGGAGTGAAATGTGCTCGAAACCCAGCCCAAGGGCTGTTTCGACCTGCACGATGCTCGCCAAAGCGAACACCAGCCTCAAGGTGCGTCCCAATCTCATTTCGGTAAAAATATGGATGGAACATCTTCAATACAACAGGTAGGCTTACACTTGGACAAGCTGACATGAAATGGACCTTGCTACTGGCGGAAGACTACCTTTCGAGCATGCCCATCCCTCCGTTCATCGAAGATGGTCTCGGATTTAGCGCACCGATGTGATATTCAGGCGACAGGGACGCTCAAAAGATTCAACGCAGGCGGAGGGGATTATAACTCTGATGCATCCGGAAGGCTCCATTTAGGCTTTCGCGGCACTCTTCACGCTTCGGTGGCCGCCCATGGAGATCCGGCCAAACCATATTCGACCGCTTGTTCAAACTGATCTGCTCCGACCGGCTTCTCCAAAAAATCAGCCGCTCCGAGACGCTCAGCTTCCATTCTCAGCTCAGGATGCGAGCCCACTACGATAACCGGTATCTCCCGCAACCTATAACTAGCTTTGACTGACTCCAGGAACTCGAGGCCATCTATGGTGTCGGACCGCATGCTTGTGACTATCAAATCGGGTTTAACTGTGCTCAGAAGATTAAACAGCTTGCACTTGTCCGGCATAATGATGACGTGATACCCTTTGCCCTTCAGTGTGTCGACAAATGACATGCTTATGGTCGATTCGCAGTCACTTATCGCGATCAACGGTTTTGACCTTGCCATTCTGCCCTCCAGCTGTATGGAAGTTATCTAGCGCCGATCAGGTCCGTCATTAAAATGGAGGCGTGGTTTTGTAGACCAGTACGGCGCCTTTCATCTCCTGCTGTGCCACGCCCCCTTTACGGCCACTCTGCAACCACTGGGCTCATAATCAACGAACCGTTCAGTCGTGCCATTATTTGTCCACTCGGCTTCCAGGGTTGCGGTTTGCTCTACACGTCTCAAAAGAGAAAGCAATTTCCTGTTCAATTCTCTCGCGTTCGGTCCTTCGAGAGTGGATCGGACCCTGAAACCATAATCCGTTCTTAGTATTCCATCCACGCCAATGAAGTCAACCAGAATCGGTTCAATCCTTTCGGGATCTCGCGTCCCAATATCGGCCACAAATGAAAAGGTTGTGCTCGACATATTTTCCTCCTGACATCTGTAATTCATTCGCTGTGCGTCCGGCATCATCAAGCGCGGATCATGATTCCGCTTTGCGCACAGACATGAACCAGCCTATCGCTGCCGGACCTCCTTTGTATCAGAAGCGGTATCCTCAAGAAGCTTATCTGCTGCGCCATCGGGTTTCCGCTTAACAAACATTTCGTACAATTGTCGGATAGCCAGCTTCACGACTGCTCTTGTAAACGTTGAAGGAAAACTTCCGCCCACACAATCGACGGAACACCTCTTATTGGTCAGGGTGCAGTGGAATCTTCCTTCTTCGCTATACGCAGAGACATAAATCACCGACGATCCTTCGTCCTGGCCACGCACACTAATTCAGTTTCGGAATCGTCAGCGGCGTAGCCATGATCCATCGCGTACTCTTTCAATATGGACCGTAATATCTTCCTCGCCCGGTGCAACCGGGATCTGACTGTCCCAATCGGGATCTCGAGGAAATCGGCTATCTCCTCGTAAGTGTAACCTTCTATGTCGGACAATATAGTCACAGTCCTATAATCGTCCGGGAGGTGATCCAGGG
>JAJYOS010000172.1 GCA_021796055.1 Bacteroidota bacterium | reverse complement strand
AAGAGCTGATTGAGGAGGATCCGAGGAAGGCGCTCAGTTTAACTCTGTAAGTCATCCCATCTTCATCGCTTTATGCACGTCGCTCATCGTCTTATCTGCCACAGCGCGCGCCTTCTCTTCACCTGCTTTCAGTATGCTTTCAAGTTTTTCAGGATTGTTCTCGTAATTCTTACGCCGCTCTCTGAACGGATCGAGGAAAGTATTTATCCTTTCAGCCGCCCGCATTTTACAATCGACACAGCCGAGCTGCCCGCTTTCGCAGCCTGTTCTTATTTCCTGTTCCTCAGAAGCGTTGAACTTCTTGTGATACGTGAAAACGAGGCAAACATCGGGCCTTCCAGGGTCGCCTTTTCTTATCTTCTGGGGGTCGGTGACGGCCTTCTTCATTTTCTTCTTGACCTCGTCCGGCTCGTCCGAGAGCATAATCGCGTTGTTGAGAGACTTGCTCATTTTCTTACCGTCGAGGCCCGGAAGTCTCGCGAACTTCGTGAGCTTGGCAGCGGGCTCGGGGAAGACATCGCCATACTGCCTGTTGAAGTCCCTGGCAATCTCCCGAGTGATCTCGACGTGCGAAAGCTGGTCTTCGCCGACGGGAACGACCTCGCCTTTGTACAATAGTATGTCTGCCGCCTGGAGGACGGGATATCCGAGATACCCGTAGCTTATTGGGCCGAGTTCGAGGTCTCGCACCTGCTCTTTCAATGTCGGGTTCCTCTCAAGGCGGGCAGTTGTTATGAGCATGGAAAAGATGAGATGGAGCTCGGTATGTTGTTTTACCTGAGACTGCCTGAATATCGGGCTGTGGTCGGGATCGATGCCTGCAGACAGCCAATCGAGAACCATCTCGAGCGAATATTCATGGATGTGCGAAGTATCGAGGTTCGTCGTGATCGCGTGATAATCCGCGATGAGGTGATAATTTGAGTACCCCCCCTCGTTTTGGAGCGCGACCCAGTTTTCGAGCGCACCAGCCCAGTGTCCGAGATGCAGTTTCCCGGTTGGGCGCATCCCACTCAGAATAATTTTCTTATTAGGCATTTAGATTTATGATTGTTACGAAATTTTTTTCGCCACGAATCTCACGAGGTTTCCGCTAAACTCCAATCGGAAATTCAACAGAGGAACAAGATAGCGCGGTCCGCAGGCAATGCCTAATTTACGAAAATTTTCTACTTCATAAAAAGATAAGGCTTCCACTTCTCGTCGATCCTTCCGACGAAATGTCTGATAAAAGCCACATGGTTCGGCCTGCGGGGGATTGTAAGAAGATGCATGCCCGCCTCTTCAGGAGTGCGATCGCCCTTCTTGTTGTTGCACTTCATGCACGCGCAGACCAGGTTTTCCCATGTATCCTCACCGCCGCGGGTTCTGGGAATGATGTGATCGACTGTCAGCATCGTATCGCTCCTGCCACAGTACTGGCATTTGTTGCCATCCCGGCGGAGGATGTTCTTCCTTGATAGTATTACCCGTTTATGAGGGATCCTGTAGTAGACTGACAGCCTTACAATACTGGGCATCGGGACGGATGTCGATACTGATCGCAACACTCTGCCGTCGTACCGTTCGATCAGCTCCGCCTTTCCTAGATAAAGGAGGATTACCGCTTTCTTCCAGCTACAAATTGTTAGCGGTTCGTAGTTCTGGTTGAGGAGTAAAACCTTTCCGTAGACTCGATCATGACTCTCTAAAGCAATTTCATTTTCATATAGACTGAAGACGACTTCACCTCACTTTCGTTAGACAACTCTACACGCACCCACAAAAGTTGATAACAATTTATTGCTGAAATTTTTCCTCTTCCGGTCGAAGCTGTTAACGCGAACGAATCCGGAAGAATGTATAAATTCCTCGTTTTTTCCGGTGTAAATCGCTACATGGGTTATTTTATTGCCATTCGATGAAAAAAACAATAAATCACCTGCTCTTAGTTTCCTAATCGACGTGCCAAGCCCTTCTCCCGCTTTGAACTGCATGTCGGCATCCCGAGGCAGACTTATTCCGTTTAGCCTGTAGACCGTCTGGACAAAGCCTGAACAATCAAACCCTTTCGCGCTTCTCCCTCCCCAGATATATGACACTCCTAGAAATCTTCTCGCGGTATTGAGCAGGTTTTTGACGGAAAATTCCCGCCGCACAATGGAATTGCTTGTCGAGGTCTTATCCACCCATGCGACTAGGCCGTCCGGCATTCTGACTGATAGGAATCGGCCCTTAGCCCCCACAACTTTCAGCGTTGCGGGATATACTGCTTCACGTAAGATGTCCGCACGCGGTGACGGCTTGGCGCGAAGTGGGACAACATCCCCCGCGACGAAAACCTTCGGCAGGAATTGAAAATCGTAAAACGTGTCGTCATCCATGAGCGTCGCCTGATCGGATGAGATCCAGCCGATGTAACCGTCCGCGTGGAGCCTGATCCTCACCCATGTTCGGTCGATCTGAAGCGTGTCGAAAGTCTCTCCATAGAGAACCTGCGTGACTTGCTCGCTCGCTGAGGCAGCGTACCTCCTGACGGGCGCCACACCGACATGACAAACGCCCTTCGTCTGCAACCCGACTCTCTTATCGGGAAGGAAAACTATTTTGATTCTGAAACGGATTGATAAATCCTGGTACACTTGAGAAATATGCATCGCGTTCGCGAGCGAATCGGTGAAGATGTAGAGATAATCCTTGGCGGGAATGAATTCGAGGATGGAATAGCGTGCATCCACCCTTAGAGACTTCCTAAGTCTCTCTTCAAAAAACTCGTACGAGTTCCGTTTGCCGTCACCAGGCATTTGTAAAAATATACCGAAGAGGAGGATCGCAATCAACGATTACACGCCTCTTCCCTTGAAGTTCTACGCCTGCCGCCATAACTTTTTCTACACTTACCACAAAATCCAAAAGAGGTGACAAATGAAGCTCTTCGTTTGTGTCAACCAGGTCCCGGATACGGAAACGAGAGTCAAAGTCGGTCAGGATGGCAAAACCATCGATCGCTCCGAGATCAACCTTATTCTCAATCCGTATGATGAATTCGCGGTAGAGGCCGCTCTTCAGTTGAAAGACAAATTCGGCGGAGAAGTCACTTATGTTTCAGCAGGAAACGATTCCCATAAGGAAGTGATTAGAAAAGCTCTCGCGATGGGCGGCGACAAAGGTATCCACATAAAGGCAGAGAACGCGGGAGATTCGTATTCGGTCGCTTCGATGCTCACAGGCGCGCTGAAAGACGCAGGCGCGGATATCATCTTTTTCGGGAAGCAGTCCATAGATTACGACGATTCTGCAGTAGGGACGATGGTTGCCGAAATGCTCGGACTTCCATCAGCGTCAGTCGTCGTGAAACTCGATGTCGATGCTGGTGCAAAGAAAGTGGTTTGCGAAAGAGAAATTGAGGGAGGTAAAGAAACAGTAGAGCTCACGCTCCCTTGCGTGATAAGCGCTCAGAAGGGTTTGAACGAGCCGCGATATCCGTCTTTGAAAGGAATAATGGCGGCGAAGTCGAAGCCGATTCAGGAAATCACGCCTTCCGCCGTGGAGTCGCTCACAGAGGTGACTGCTATGAGAAAGCCCGCTCCGAAAGAGCAGGGCAAAATACTCGGGACCGACAAAACCGCAGTGCCGGAACTTGTCAGGCTCCTTCACGAAGAAGCTAAAATCTTTTAGAGAGGAGAAAAATCTAATGAAGATCGTAGCATTTGCGGAAGCGGCTCATGAAGCGCAGGCGGGTTTGAAGTTCAAGAAAGTCGCATTTGAGGCGACATACGCAGCATCAAAGCTCGCTGTTGAACTCGGCGGCGAAGCCTTAGGGTTGGTCGTCGGCAAAGGTGTCGGAGCAATCGCGCCCGGATTAGGTGGGTATGGCGTGCAAAAGGCATATGTAGTCGATGATGACAGATTAGGGATGTACTCGACAACGGCGTACGCAAAGGTTATCGCCGCCGCGGTGGAGTCGCTTTCGGCTGATGTCGTAATCTTGCCGGCAAGCGCTATGGGGAAGGATCTTGCACCAAGAGTTGCCGCGAAGCTTAAGGCCGGACTGGCCGCGGATTGCGTCGCGCTCAAGGGCGAAGGCGGAAATGTACTAGCGACTCGGCCCGTTTACGCAGGTAAAGCGCTAATCGACGTTAATATCACTTCTCATAAGAAAGTCATTACTATCAGACCGAATGTGTTCAGCCCTGCAAGTGTAAATGGCTCTGCTGCCTCGGTGGAAAAATTGCCGGTAGATTTGAATGATTCCGATTTTGCTTCCCGAGTTACGAACACCGCCATATCGAAGGCCGGACGCCCCGACTTGACGGAGGCCAGCATTATCGTGTCAGGGGGCAGAGGACTCGGCGGGCCTGAGAATTTCAAAATGATAGAAGAGCTGGCGGACCTCCTGGGAGGCGCTGTCGGCGCGTCGAGGGCGGCAGTCGACGCTGGATGGAGACCGCATGACGATCAGGTTGGTCAAACCGGAAAAACAGTGTCCCCGTCCTTGTATATCGCAGTCGCGATCTCAGGCGCGATACAACATCTCGCCGGCATGTCGTCTTCAAAGCACATAGTCGCGATCAACAAAGACAAGGATGCTCCGATTTTCCAGGTGGCGGACTACGGAATTGTCGGAGACGCGTTTGAGATAATCCCGGAGATGTCGGCGCAGTTGAGAATGGCACTTGGAAAAGACTGAACGATTCCGCAAATTGACGATGAATAAGGAGAATTTTATTTGGACAAGGTGATGGTAGATATTCTCGGGCTTTCCCCCAGTCCGTCGAGCCCGGGAGCATACGCCCTGATATTGAAAGAGACCGAAGGGGAGCGAAGACTCCCGATAATAATCGGACAGTTCGAAGCCCAGGCGATCGCACTGGAACTTGAGGGAATCAAACCGCCGAGGCCTCTGACGCACGACCTCGTGAAAAATGTTCTCGATTCACTGGGCAACGTGCTTTCCGACGTGTTAATCAGCGAACTCCGCGACGGTACGTTTTATGCGCGGCTCAACGTTGAAGGGAATTCTCTGAATCACGAAATAGATGCAAGACCGAGCGATGCGATAGCAATCGCGATCAGGTTCGGCGCCCCAATCTACGTCGCGGAGACGGTCATGGAAGAAGCTGCTGCCACTCCGGAGACACCGGATGAAACAGACAGCGAGGTAGAATCCAAGGCCGAGAGACCGAAGAAGAACAGGGAGCGCTCGCCTGCATACACGAAAGAAGCCAAGATGGAACAGCTTCAAAAGGAACTGACAGACGCGATTAGCCGGGAAGACTACGAGAGAGCCGCAAAACTCCGCGACGAGATAAGGCGACTACAGTTAGGCGACTGACCGGCGCACAAAAGCACGGAGGCCCGAATGAAATATTTACTGCTGGCTTTTGCGGCGCTATTTATTGCCGCCTTTTCATCCTCTGCCCAGGACATGCTCAAGCAAAGCGACGAGCTGTTCAACAAATTCGACAACAAGGGGGCCCTCGAAATACTACTCAAGGCGGACGCTGAGTTCCCCCACGACGCCAGCGTCCTGTGGAGACTCGCGCGGGTTGAGACACACATCGCGGACCACATGCCTCACGCGACAGACACGGAAAAAAACGCCGAGCTAAAAGTGTATCAGCTAGCGTTTGACTATGCTGACAGCGCGGTGAAGTCTGATCCAAAGAGCTCCATGGCATATACTTACAGGGCAGTCGCAGGCGGAAAGATAGCCCTCTTCAAGGGGGTTTTCAGCGTCGGCTCGATCGTCAAGCAGGTCAGGAACGACTGTGAGAGCGCGATCTCGCTCGATCCAAATAATGCCATTGCCTACTATGTCCTCGGAAGAACCCATGCCAAGCTCTCTGAAAAACCGCTCATGTTCCGCTGGCCCCTTGGCCTGGCGTGGGGGAACCTTAAAGACGCCATCAAGTTCTATAAGAAGGCTATTTCGCTTGATCCCGAATTCGTCATGTTCCGACTCGACCTGGCAAAAGCTTACATAAGGGACGACGAGTATGACAAGGCGAAGGAACAGCTCGCGGTTATCCCTTCTCTCCCTAAGCGTGACGAGGACGATGATTCCCTGAAGGCGGAAGCGGCCACTCTGCTGCAGCAGCTGGAAAAAAAGTAACGCTTACGCCGCGGGCTTCCTGTGGATAGCTTTCCAGATCTTGCATCTTTCACAGCGCCGCTCCGAGCATAAATTTCGGTAAAGGTGGATCGCGCCTTGTTGCGCATCCACCGAACCGATGACGTTATCACCACCAAAGAGATTTTCCTTAATAATAAGGGTTAGAGTGTTGTCGGTGACCGGCGGATGATCTTCGTAAATCCGTTTTGCCTGTTCACTTAAATAAGAATCACTGAATATTTGACCGCGCAGGTAAGTAAGTGGGAAGACCGTATTTATCAAGATTTCTTCGGCGCGCCCCGCACCGATGAGCATCCTGACGCCAACCGCCGCGGGAGTACCGAAGATGTAATGCCTCGACCAGAAGTCGTGAGCGGAGACTACAAGTCTCTTACGCCAGACTTCAGCGAAAGCGCGATCGGTGTTTCCGGCAACCTCCCCAATAATCACGCCGAAGGATTGTCCGATCATCCACTCCGAGAGGATACACCCGGCGCCGGCTATGCGTATCGTCGGAAAGTTTTGCGGCCTTAACTTGAAGAAAAGCCAATCGGACCTGTCGACGAACTCCCGTTTGTAATTTTTCCTGACGGCCTGCCAGGCATCATTTAGTCCAGCGCAATAATCGATAGACTCCTGGTCAAAGCCGCCGGTTGACTGAGGTAGCAGCCCGGCCGCATGAAAGAGGATCGCGTAAGTCTTCAATTCGTCGCCGCTCGAATTTCTCCGAAGAAAATCAAGCGTCGCGTTGCGCGCAAGTTTCCTGAACGGAAGAACGTTCTTGCTGTACCCGAGCCCCTCCAGTATGCCTTCGTAAAGGAGCTGATCCCAATAACTCTCGGTCCTGAGTTCCGCGCCTTCGTACTTCCTGTGTTCTATCCTGAGATCAGCGAAGTCCTTGAAGTACGTCTGCTTCGCCTCGAACACCACAGGACGATTCTCATCGATGATATCTTTTAGCCTCTCCTCAAACCTGCCCACTTTTGACATGAAGCGCCTCGCCCCCATAAGCCTTAGAAAATCGAGCTTGAAGCTAACAGAGAGCTTGCGGTTCTCACCCGCGCAGCGCAGGGAGACGATTCGTTCTTCGGTCTCGATGCCGGAGAGGAAGCCGACCGCGTCGGAGGAAAGATACCTGGAGAGCTCAATGGTTTCTATCTTTCTTCCCGCCTCCGTGACGCAGCCCGAAGTATCGTCGCATTCGATGACCACGTGCAGAATGACCGAATTGTAATTGCGATCCAAGTGGTGGTTGTGAGCAAACCAATCAGAGCTTATTCGGTGCAGTTCAATATCACCGCGGTATGTGATGCCGTTAATTTTTACGAGGGAATGTTTGAAATCAGGACCCGTATCCGAATTGGGATCGCCCGTTTGGAGTATTTCGGCATCCTTCCCAGAGACAGTCTTCAGCCTCGAATCGAATTTCCGATTCCGGAACAATTCCCTGAGCTGGAACTCGGAAAAGCTCCGTGACATCTTCCCGCCTTTTTTCTTAATCGATTCTTATTTCTTCAAAAGCGCGTTGTAGTAAAACGCTTTTTCCCTGACCTTGTCCGCGAACTTTTCATCGGAGCCTGCGAAGATGATGTCGCGGCTGACGTTCACAATCACCGGGGCGCCATCGGCGGCGACGGCGTCAGCAACGGCATCGACTGATCCTCCCTGTGCCCCGATGCCCGGGACAAGAAGCGGCATGTTCTTGTATCCGGATCTTATGGCCAGGAGTTGGTCCCGCTGCGTTGCGCCCACCACCGCGCCAATATTGCCTTTCGTGTTCCACTCGGAAAGCTTCCCGAGCACGATCTCGTAGAACTTTCTCCCACCGAACTCCAGAAGCTGAAAATCCTCAGCGCCACGATTGGAAGTGACCGCGAGTGCGAAGATGTCCTTCCCTTTATAACTGAGAAACGGCTCGAGCGAATCATATCCCATGTAAGGATTCACAGTCGCTGCGTCGACTTCGAAGTATCCGAAAAACGTTTGGGCGTACTGCTTCGCGCTGTTCCCGACATCGCTGCGTTTGCAATCGGCTATAACGTAGATGTCGTCAGGTATACGCGCGATGGTCTCGCCGAAAGTAGACCAGCCGTTCTCGCCAAGTGACTCGTAAAATGCCGTGTTAAGCTTGTACGCGCAGGCAACATCGCTGGTGGCCTCAATTATTCTCGTATTGAATTCAAGGACGGAGTCTTCATACTCCGAAAGGAACTCAGGGAGTTTCTCAACCGCCGGATCGAGCCCGATGCAAAGGTTGCTGTCGCGTTTCTTTATCGATGCAGTAAGTTTGTCGAAGCTCATTTGGAACCCGCGAGTTTTGAGTCGAAATTTTTCCACATCATGGATTCAACCGGGCGCCGGGTCTTCTTGTTGTACTTCGCGCTTCCCTTCCTGTTGTAAGGGACGAGCACTTCGCCGCTGACCTCGAAGTATATAAGCTGACCGATTGGCATTCCAGGGTAAATCTTAACCGGCTGCTTAACGCTTATCTCGAGCGTCCACGTATTGCAATAGCCGATGTCACCCTTCCCTGCTGTGGAGTGAATATCGATTCCAAGCCGGCCGATGCTTGATTTACCTTCCAGGAATGGGACAAAAGCGTGAGTCTCCGTGTACTCCTTCGTGACTGCGAGGTAGAGTCTCCCCGGGAGGAGGAGAAATCCGTCGTGGTCGTGCATCTTGAAGATTGTTATCTCGTTATGCTTTCTCGCGTCCAGGATATCGTCCTTGTATATCGCCAGCGTGTCGGCAAGATGCACATCATATGAATTCGACCCAAGATGTTTTCTGTCAAATGGGTCGATCACGATATTTCCTTTTTTTATCTCTTCAAGAATGCGTTTATCGGTAAGAATCATTCGCTAGTGTTCCTTCCTGTGTGCGTAAAAATTTAAAAGAATCCCTACCATCATCCAATCGGCCAGGATGGAAGATCCCCCATAACTTATGAAGGGGAGAGGTATGCCTACAATGGGGGCGAGGTTTATGTTCATCCCGATATTAATGAAGACGTGGAAAAGGAGAACCGAAGTTATGCCGATCGCCGACAATGACGCGAATTTCGTTTTGACAAGCTCCGCTATGCGTATACCCCGGAAGAAGAGCGCTCCGAACACGAGGAGCGTGACTCCCGCGCCGACGAAACCAAACTCCTCGCCGATGACGGTAAATATGAAATCGGTCCATCTCGCCGGTACGAAGCGAAGCTGCGTTTGCGCGCCGTGAAGGTAGCCTTTCCCGAAGAGCCCGCCACTTCCGATCGCCACTCTCGCCTGGAGCGCGTTGTATCCGGCCCCTTGCGGATCGAGGTTTGGATTTAGAAAGATCTGTATGCGCTTTTGCTGGTGAGTCGCCAGGATTTTCTTGTAGAAATATTCCATGAACAACCCGAACGAAACCGCCACGAAACTCAGAGTCACGGCGAACAACTTCTTCCTGCTGAGCAGGAAGAATAGCACACCGAACGCAATGACGGTGATGATAAGAACAGCGGTCCCCGTGAACTCCGCGATTACTATGGCAAGAGGCGCCACAAGCGCGACAACTACTATCGGAGGAAGTCCGGCCCAGAAGAGAATCGGGAAAAAGATGGCGGTGTAGACTATCGTCGTGCCTAGATCGGGCTGAAGCATTGTAAG
>JAJYOS010000171.1 GCA_021796055.1 Bacteroidota bacterium | reverse complement strand
TAAAGAACATGGTGGGGAGACGCCTTCTCTTTCCCGGCCCGAAAGGGGGAAATGAATGGGTGCCGTTTGAAATCATTGGGGTGGTGAAGGATTTCAATTACGCGTGGATGCACGAGCCGATAAGGCCGCTGGCGATCATTCTTCCGCGCTACGAAGGGTACGTTGGGAGTTACGTCACGGCTCGATTGGCGCCCGGCAATCCCGCAAAAGGAATCACAGCGATCCAGAGCGCGTGGAAAAAATACGCGGGCAATGAGCCGCTCAACTATTCATTTCTTGATGATGATCTACACCAACTCTACTCTCTCGATTTCAAGACCGAAGAAATCGTCGGCCTGTTTTCGGCGCTGGCGATAATCATAGCCTGTCTCGGCCTTTTCGGATTGGCCGCATTCACGACTGAACAGCGGACGAAAGAGATCGGGATCAGAAAAGTCCTGGGAGCTTCGGTGCCGGAAGTGACGAGGCTGCTTTCGCTACAATTTGCGAAGTGGGTGTTGATAGCGAACATTGCCGCATGGCCGCTCGCGTACTTACTCATGAGCAAGTGGCTCAGCCTGTTCGCGTACAGGACGAACTTGACTCCGTGGCTCTTTATCGGGTCCGGCGCCCTTGCACTGGTCATCGCGCTTGCGACGGTGAGCGCGCATGCGGTCAAAGCCGCGACGGCAAATCCGGTTGAGAGTCTGAGATATGAGTGAAATAAATTAACAGTGAACAATGATCATTGATAAATGGCTATTGAAAATTGGAGAATGGTCATGCTGAGAAATTATTTGAAGACTGCTTTTAGAAATATCATCCGGTTCAAGGTCTATTCGGCCATCAATATTGTGGGTCTCGCGGTCGGCATGGCTGCGTCTATGCTGATTTCTTTGTACGTGCAGAATGATATGAGCTTCGACAAATTCAACAAGAATTACAGTCGGATCTATCGGGTGGCGGACATCTGGACACAGAACGGCAATGTCGCTGCATGGTCTCTTACTCCAACGGGGTATGCGAATGCTTTCGTGAATGATTTCCCCGGTGTGAGAGCGGTGCGGATCTCGCACGGCATGGGAGTATCTGTGGTCGTCAGGTACGATGACAAACTGTTCAAAGCGGATGGGGTGATCCTCGCTGATTCTACGTTCTTCAATGTCTTCACGTTCCCGTTCATTGAAGGCAACCCTAACACGGCCCTGTCAGCACCCTTCTCCGTTGTCCTGTCGGAGAGTGAAGCTCACAAGATTTTTGGAAACACTGACCCGCTCGGAAAAACAATAAGACTTAATAACCAATTTGATCTTACAGTGACCGGCGTGGCAAAAGATCCTCCTCTCAATTCATCCATTCAGTTTGACTTTCTGGCTTCTTTCGTCAGCTTGCCCGGAATCTACCACGCGCCTGCAAGCATTCTCAATAATTTCAATTCAAATGACTACTATACTTTCCTGTTGCTGCCGAAAGGCTATCAGGTTGAATCGCTCCGAAACAGTCTGCCTTCATTACTAACCAAGTATAAAGAAGCGGATGTAGGTGAGCATGAAAAACTTTTGCTGCAACCGTTGAGCGATGTTCATTTCAATACGAATCTTCTTTTTGATTTTCCAAACAAAGGAGATAAACAGTACGATTACATTCTCTCCGGCATTGCGCTTTTCATTCTTCTCATTGCCTGTGTCAATTTCATAAATCTTTCAACCGCCCGCTCGGCCACCCGAGCAAAAGAAATTGGGATTAGAAAAGTCCTCGGCTCAAATCGGTCGAGACTTGTGAGGCAGCTGATGATGGAGTTCGCAATCCTTACTCTTCTGTCCGCAGCCATAGGATTTGTTTTGATCGAAATGTTTCTTCCGGCGTTCAACTCGGCGACACAGGTTCATCTTTCGGCAGACTTTCGCGATAACCCGCTGATGATTCTTTTGTTTGCGGCCATCTGGATATTAGTCGTGGTCATAGCTTCATCCTATCCTTCTTTTTACCTGTCGTCTTTCCAACCTGCAGCTACAGTAAAAGGGACTACGAAATCCGGGTCGCGAGAAAGTGTATTCCGCAAAGGCCTCATTGTGTTCCAGTTTGCAATTTCGATATTTCTCATCGCCATTACGTTTGTCATGTGGTCACAGTACAATTTCCTAAAATCTCATAAACTCGGTTTCGAAGGTCGCCAGGTGATTTACCTGCCATGGAGCACTGAGATAGTTAAGAACTACGACGCGTTCAAACAGCAGCTTCTCCAGCGCCCGCAAATCGAATCAGTGGCAAGAACCGGATGGCTGCCGGGCGCTCCGTATGATATTGAAGGATATACCTGGACCGGCAAGTCCGGAGAGAGATCGGATGGTTATTATACCATGATGGTAGATCCTGATCTGGGGTCAGTACTGAGATTGGAATTCGAAGCGGGCAGAGATTTTTCTTCAAAGATGCCGACGGACTGGAAGCAGAGTTTCGTAATCAATGAGGCGGCGGCGAAGATGATGGGCTGGACTGCCCCGGAGGCAATTGGCCAAACACTTCATTCATCTTACGGCGAGAAGGGAAAAGTCATCGGAGTGGTCAAGGACTTCAATATCAAATCTTTGAAACATGGCGTAGAACCCGTTGTCATGTCGATGGATTCTGCTCATCCACAACAATTCGTAGTCGCAATGAGAATCTCCGGCAAAGATATACCTGCAACGATAAGATACATCAAATCGCAGTGGGAACGCTTTTCACCCGATTTCCCGTTCGATGTCAATTTCCTGGATGAAACATTCGGAAGACTTTACAATTCCGAACAGAGATTGAGCGGACTCTTCACGACTGCTTCTCTCCTTTCGGTCGTGATCGCTTGTCTTGGCCTCTTCGGTCTCGCCGCTTATGCAACCCAACAGCGCACGAAAGAGATCGGAATTCGAAAGGTTCTTGGTGCATCCATCCCGCAGGTCGTCAGCCTTATCGCTGGCGACTTCATAAGACTCGTGATAATTGCAAATGTCATTGCCTGGCCGTTGGCGTACTATGCCATGGAGAGGTGGCTTCAAAGCTTCGCATACAGAATTGACCTGGGCCTTTGGAGTTTTATATTTTCGGGCGCACTGGCACTAATGATTGCGTTGGCAACAGTGAGTCTCCAGGCGCTCAGGGCCGCGACGGCAAATCCAGTTGAATCCCTAAGGCATGAATGATATGGAAAATGAATCTCTGCCGCATGCTGCTACGCCTTTGGCTGTGGCAAAACGGGGAATGGCGGTAGCGATGAATGCAATCCGTGACACACGCTTTGATAGCTGCTTCACGCGTGACGCACCTTGCCCCAGGCCGACGTTATCCGCGTACCATCAGTCAACTGGTCGCCCCGCAGCAGATGCAGCTATAATTCCAAGCACTGGTTTGAGCTTCCCGTTTGACGGATCGACATCAACACCGAAATTTTCCAGTGTCGTGGAACCGAGAAGACATAGAGAGTCTTTCGGGCCAAATATTACCAAACACGGAAGGGTCTCTTTGAGATCAGGTATAGTAAAGGATGCAGACCCCAGGAGTCTCCGATCACGTCGCCCGTCAGCCAGTACGAACTCTCTGGTATACAACGCCTCGACCCCGATTGCCTGTAAACGATCTTCGGGAATAAAACTGTGCAATGCACCCGTGTCCACCCAAAATTCTTCTTCGAAGAACCGCTTCGGGTCCGCCGGATTGGCAACTCTGGCTTTGACTTTGAGCATACCGATTTTCTTGTCTTCCATTTTTCCTCTCATGCACAATTTACCGGTGGTTAAATGAGAAGTCAACGCCTCAATGATGTCGCAAAGCGCAGAGTATGACGGCAAGAGCGGGCCATGCTCTTTGCGCTAAGCGCCTTAAAACTGGGAGTAAGTGATGCTTAAGAGCTATTTCAAATCCGCCATTAGAAACATGATGAGGCGAAAACTCCTTTCAGGAACGATGATCGCGGGACTCGCCCTCGGGATATTGTCGAGTTTCCTTCTTCTGACATACGTGATCGATCAATTCAGCTACGACCGCTATCTTCCGGACTCAAACCGGATATACCGGATCACGAGCGATTACCACGGAATTGAAAATAACTTTGCCAGCGAACAGATCGCACGATGCTACTACAACTGGATTCGCCAGATCAAAAAGGACTATCCTCAAGTGGCTCAGCTGGTCAAGTTCAACAACGCGCCCGTCACCGCCGCCACCGCCAACAATAGGACGTTCAGGCCGAACAATTTCTATACGACAGATTCCACTTTCTTCGATGTATTCAGATTCAAATTCATTCGGGGAAGCCGCGTAAGCGCACTCGAATCTCCGATGTCAATTGTGTTGACCGAGAAGATTGCGGAGAAATATTTCGGTAACACTAATCCGGTCGGGAGAACTCTGAAGATCCGCGACCAGTGGTCCAACTCCTACGAGTACCACATCACCAGCGTAATGGAGGATGTGCCGGCGAATTCCTATTTTCATCCCGAATTCGTGGCAAGGTGGCCAAACAAATACGCCGGCGAGAATATGGGGTATTACTACATACTCCTCAAACCTGGGGCAAGCGTAAAAGATCTCAAGGCAAAGCTCGGTGAGTTCGTGTCGGCGCATTTGCCACCGAATGAAGCTTCCGGTTTTTCACTGCATCTGCAGGCGCTGACGAGCATACACCTCTATTCTCATTTGCAGAGGGAATTGGAGGTGAACGGCAGCGCCACGCAAGTGTACGCGCTGTTGATCGTCGCTCTGCTCATCATCGCGATAACCTGCATAAACTATGTCAACCTGGCGATCGCGCGGAAGACGGCTTCGTCGAAGGATGTCGGTGTCAGAAGGGTGCTTGGGGCAAGTGCCGGCGGGTTGTTTATTCAGAACATCGCCGAATCGTCCATGTACGTCCTTCTTTCACTATTCCTTGTGATGTTGCTTTACGAACCTTCCGTCTCTATGCTCGGCAGCCTTCTGAAACTAAAAATAAACATCCCGGCATCGATGATACCATACGTGCTGGGTTCGTTCGTCGCTGAGATCGCTTTGCTTATCCTGATTTCAGGAGGATACCCCGCACTCGTCGTAAGGCATGTGTCGTCTGCTTCTATCCTTGCGTCGCGTAATCAGTCGTCGGGGCCTTCGGCGGCCAGAGTGCATGGAATGTTTTCTCGCAGAGCATTGCTGATCTCTCAATTCTCCATGGCCATAGCTCTCATTTCGGCCGTCATTATTGTCTACGAGCAGATGAAGTATGTCGCGAACATCGATATGGGATACGATACTGACCAGCTCGTTGCGCTCACGAATATTCCTTTCTCGGCCAGAGAAAAATACGCCGTGTTGAAGAAGGAGATAACCGGGCAGAACGGAGTCGTCGGGATGACATCGGCTTTGGAAATTCCTTCGGAGAAGATTGTCGACAACTGCCAGGTGTTCATAGGCGGCGGCTGGGTGAGTAAGAACCCACCGTCTTGCGAGGTCCTGCCCGTCGACAGAGACTTCATCAGCGTAATGAAAATCAGGCTCCTAGCCGGAAATTCGTTCAGGAAATTCGTCCCTGCCGATCTGGATGCACACCAGTTTAACGGGGAGAAGGATTTCGAGAACTACTTCGAGACGACAGATAGGGTTTACATTATCAATCAAGCTGCTATGAAAGCCATCGGATGCAAGACGCCGGATCAGGCCATAGGAGAACCGATAGGAATCCGCCTCGATGGGATTAATTTTAAGTATGGACCGGTTGTCGGCGTCGTGAGGAATTTTCATTTCACTTCTTTGCATGACATTATCGAACCAATTGTCATGTTCGTCGAGCCGTTATGGTTCAACAATGTCCTTATCAGGGTACGTACGAAAGATCTGCAAAATACTCTGAGCAATATCAAGAATGTGTGGAGTCGGGTGAACCCCGAGTATCCCTTCGACTATGATTTCATAAATAATGATTTTGCGGCGAAATATGTTGCGGACAACCAGTTCAAGGCTGTCATGGGTCTTTTCTCATCGATTGCAATTATCATAGCATGTATCGGCTTGTTCGCCGTCTCGCTTTTTACCACCGAGCGGCGCATCAAGGAGATTGGAATCCGCAGAGTGCTCGGCGCATCTGAAGTCGATATTATAAGCTTGCTGACGAGAGAGTTTTTGATGCTCGTCGCGATGGGCGCTGTCATCGGCTGTCCCGTCGCATATTACTCCATGGACAGGTGGCTTCAGGATTTTGCCTACAGGATAAACCTAAGCCTGTGGGCATTCCTGCTGGCTGCAGCGATTGCTCTTGTGGCTGCAGCTGTGACGGTAAGTTTCGGAGCTGTGAGAGCGGCGACCGCAAATCCGGTGGAGGCATTACGATACGAGTAATGCCGACATCCCGCCTTTAGCGGGATCGAATCTCTGAGGAGTGAGTAATATCGAAGTGCGAAGATCCCGCCTTCCGGGATTGAATCTTTGAGGTACGAATGAAAGCAGTGAAATGCCGCCCGTGGCGGCATCGAGTCTTTACGAAATGAGTAAAGTCAATGTCCAGCCCTTGTCCGTTCCGACGACATCGGAACGAGATCTCGACAGGGTCGGACGGGATCGAATCTCTGAGGTATGAGTGAGCAGTGACATCACGTGCAACGGGATGGAGTCTTTTTTGAGCAATCACGCGGCTCCAATCCGGGGTATTTAACCAAAGGGCTCGAAGATGAATCACAAAATGCACTTTGAAGAACGCCTCTTTGCGGGCTCCGCGTCCGTGGCATCTTTTCAATCATGCAGGAAGGGCCTTCGCGTGCTTTGCGTTTAATCCCAACGTCCGGAACATCCCGTCCCGGCACTATGTTATTGCATATCGATGGGAAAGAATACACGGGAAGGCGTTGCTCGCGCGCTGGAAGTTTTGGGTGCTAGCACGAACCATAGGAGGTGTACAAGCACTTCCTCATGTCATTGCACCACTATAGCATTGCGCTCTTTGTGCAGCGCCTGTGCGTCTGCGTTATATTCTGGGCGCACGGAATGATGAAGGCTCCGATGAGGAAGATGCAGCCGTCTGAACAGCTCCCGGCGTCAGCCCTGAGAAATCTCAAGATGCTCTCCATAACCGAACCGCTCGGCGCGGTCGCGATCGCCCTTGGCCTCCTCACTCAACTCACCGCCTTTTGCTTTGTATTGGTAATGATCGGCGCGATTCAGTACAAAAGGAAGACAAAATTGCCGTTCATGTCAAAGGGATCCGCGGGCGGATGGGAGTTCGAACTCCTCCTCCTTGTGGCCAGCCTTTCAGTTGTACTGCTTGGCCCGGGAAGAATATCCCTCGACCATTTGTTGTTCGGAATTTAAAATAGAGTAAGAACGCGGATAAACACGGACGAGACAGAAGTGCACAGATTAGTTCCGATTGATTTTCCGTCAGAATCCGTGGTTACCGTTTAGTCCGTGTTCCGATTTTTGTTGTATGAAAGGATGTTGAAATGGAAATAGATATCTGGTCGGACGTAGTATGTCCGTTTTGCTATATGGGAAAGCGTAAGTTCGAAATTGCATTGGAACAATTTCCTCAAAAGGATGAGGTCGAGGTTCTCTGGCACAGTTTCCAGCTCGACCCGGGGGCGAAGCGTCTTCCCGGAAAGGATACTCACGACTACCTGGCGGCTAAGTACGGAAGAGACCGCGAATGGGCTAAGGAGAGGAATAACGAAGTGGCAGCTAGAGCAAAAGAAGTCGGACTCGAATACAATTTCGATACTGCTGTTCCGACTAACACATTCGATGCTCACAGGCTCATCCAACTTGCCGCTGCACACGGGCTTCAGGGAAAAGCCGAGGAGCGCTTGTTCGCGGCTTATTTCACGGAAGGGAAGGATATAGGTGACCACGCTGCGCTGGCACAACTGGCAGACGAAATTGGGCTCGATCCTGGAGAAGTCCGAACGATGCTGGCGTCCAACGATTACGCTGATTTAGTGAAGGGCGATATAGAAGAAGCGGAATCCCTCGGGATTAGCAGCGTGCCGTTCTTTGTCTTCAATCGCAAATACGCGGTCTCAGGAGCGCAACCGAGCCACCTTTTCCTGGAGACTCTCCACCAGGTTTGGGAAGAAGAGCATTCAGTTCAGGATCGACCGGACGAACCGAAGGATAAGAAATCCTGAAAGACTAGTCCGCACAAAAACGGGAAGCAGGAGAAGACATCTCCTGCTTCTTTCCGGCTAGAATCCTTGAAACGAATGCGTCGGTATCAGACCCGTGTTATTTCAACTTTGGAGCGGTCTTGATTCCAAGGTTATACGCCATGAACGAGAGCACATCCGCTGCCTGAGTGATTCGCTTGTCGGTAGGCATGTAGTTGTGACTCGTCTTCGTTTCAACACGTATCAGTATTGGGTTATTGCACGCCTGGTCATGCTGCATCGCCGCCGCGAACTTGTATGAGTGACTGGGTACTACACGGTCGTCATGGTCCGCGGTCGTTATGATGGTCGGCGGGTAGCAGGTGCCGGGCCTCACGTTCTGGACCGGCGAAAACTTGATCAACCACTGAAAATCGGTCGAGTCGGCAGAAGAACCGTACTCGGGAACCCAGCCAACACCGGCCGAAAATTTCTGGTAGCGGAGCATATCCATCACTCCCGCTCCGGCATAAGCGGCTCCGTAAAGATCCGGGCGCTCCGTCTCGCAAGCCCCGATGAGTAACCCTCCGTTCGAATAACCTTCTATTCCAAGTCTTGGCGTCGAAGTGTATTTCTCCTTTATCAGGTATTCCGCCGCGGCGATGAAGTCATCGAACACGTTCTGCTTCTTGCCGAGCATACCGGCGTGGTGCCATGCCTCGCCGAATTCTCCGCCTCCCCGGAGATTTGCTACTGCGTAGATTCCGCCCATTTCCAGCCAGACGGCTGTGGTAGGACTGAACGATGGAGTTATGCTGATATTGAATCCGCCGTATGCATAGAGGAGCGTCGGGTTCTCGCCGTTGAGTTTCGTCCCCTTCTTCATCGTGATGAACATCGGGATTAGCGTACCGTCCTTGGAGTGATAAAATACCTGCTTCGTCACGAATTCTTTTGGCCTGAAATCAACCTTCGGAGCTTGAAATGTCGTCGTCTTCCCGGTTTTGAGATTATGCTGGAAGACAGTTGTCGGGTAGAGGAACGACGTGAAAGCATAGAACAGATCCTGCGAGTCCGTGCGACCGCTGAGTTCGCCAACAGTACCGATGCCGGGGAGCTTCAGGTTGCCGTCGTGCTTGCCCTTCAGGGAATAGATAGCGACTTCGCTCTTCGCATCGACAAGATAGTTGACAACCACGTGTCCTCCTGCAAGTAGAGAATTTTCAATCACGCTCTTCGCTTCAGGAACGACTGTCTTCCAGTTCTTCGGAGATGGATCGTTAATATTGAACGATACAATTTTCCTGTTGGGTGCGCCGAGGGTTGTTTGCATATAAATTGTTGTCCCGACATTTCCGAGCGGATAGTATTCCGCGTTGTCCTGCTCGAACAGGGGAGTGACCGGCGACGACAGGTCCGGGTGTTTAGGATCCTTCAAGTCGACATATAGGACCTTGTTCCTGGACTCGGTCCCTTTGTTGAGTGTGATGAAAAGATACCGGCCGTTGTCGGTTACGCCGCCTCCGACGTACCAACCCGGATAATCCTTGAGATCATAAAACTTCTTGTCTTCGCTTTGCGGAGTGCCGACGATATGGTAATAGAGCTGTTGTCCGACCGCTTCCGACATCAGCGCCTGTCCCTCCTTTGGTTCGGGGAACCGTGAATAGAAGAAGCCCTTGTTGTCA
>JAJYOS010000170.1 GCA_021796055.1 Bacteroidota bacterium | reverse complement strand
AACGAGATTATCGAGGAATAGCGTTTGGGCAAATTCACCGTTTCACTGGCTCAGATAAAACCGCGGCTCGGCGACCTGAAATGGAATCTTGAGCATCATCTTGAGACAGCGGAACGGGCGCAAAAGCAAGGCGCCGGAATCATCCTTTTTCCGGAGTTGAGCCTGACCGGCTACTCGGTCCGGGATTTGAACGCGGAATTGGCACTCCGTCCTGACGACAGGTTTTTTGAGCCTCTCAAGTCCATGAGCAGGAAGATCTCCATTGCCGTCGGGAGTATTATTCTGGACGATACGGGGGCGATCCGGAACGCGCTGGTTTATTTTGAAGACGGCGCCCTGAAACATCTTCATTTTAAAGTATACCTGCCGACCTACGGTATCTTCGAGGAACAGCGCTACTTCCTGCCCGGGAAAAAGGTGGAGGCATTCGACACGAAGTTCGGGAAGTTGGGACTTCTGATTTGCGAGGACCTCTGGCACATCTCTCTTCCGTATATCCTCGCTCTTCAGGGAGCGAGATTGATACTCGGTGCTGCATCGAGTCCGACCCGTCTGTCCGGCGCCGCAGAAGCGCATCCCGGCTTTGCAATTAACAATGAACAACACAGGAGTTTTGCCAGGCTTCTGAGTGTGTACCTTGCCTTCGTAAATAGGGTTGGATTTGAGGACGGGGTAAATTTTTGGGGCGGATCTGAGATCATCTCCCCGCACGGCGAGAATATTGCGACTGCAAAACTCTTCGAGCCGGAATTACTAAGTGGGGATGTAGACCTGGCCGAGGTCGACAGGTCGAGACTTTTCGCGAGACATTTCCTCGATGAGAACCCGGAACTCGTGGTCAATCATCTGAGGAAACTCGGTTTCTAACGTCGGGTCGAATTCACGTTTCTCAATCTTAAGTGATACCCGCAATCGTCTTAATCACAGATGCTTATGGCGTTTCTGCTGCCTTGCAAGTCCCTGATCGCCTTGATAAATTGTCCCACCTAAGGAGGATATGGAATTATGAAAAATACTATGAAGACGGTCTTCCTGATGACATTGATGATGGTGTTGTTTCTTTTTATCGGTGAGATGATCGGTGGAAAGACCGGGCTCACATATGCGTTTATTTTCAGCCTTGCCATGAATTTCTTCGCGTACTGGTTTTCCGACAAGATGGTGTTGGCGAGTTATCATGCCAGACAAGTCAACGAGGCGGAGGCACCCAAGCTTTACTCGATTGTTCATCGGCTCTCGACACGCGCAAACATCCCGATGCCGAAATTATACATGATCCCGACAGATACACCGAATGCGTTCGCGACCGGGCGGAATCCGCAGCATGCCGCGGTAGCGGTTACCGACGGGATAATGAGAATGCTGAACGACGAAGAGCTCGAAGCGGTGATCGGTCACGAGTTATCCCACGTCATTCACCGGGATATTCTAACCTCGACAATCGTGGCTACCTTTGCAGGCGCCATAGCTTATCTGGCGCAGATGCTCAGCTGGTCATTGTTCTTTTTCGGAGGAAGAGGCAGGGATGACGACAGCTCATCGCTTATCGGAGAGTTGTTCGTGATAATAGTTGCGCCCATCGCGGCGATGATGATCCAGATGGCAGTTTCCCGCTCGCGCGAATATAAGGCAGACGAAGGCGGCGCAAAGCTTTCGATGAAGCCTCTTTCGCTCGCAAGCGCGTTGAGCAAGCTCGAGGCAGGCGCCCAGCAGATGCCGATGCAGGCCCAGCCTTCGACGGCTCATCTCTTCATTGTCAACCCGCTGAGCACCCAAAGGTTTGCGAGGCTCTTCAGCACGCATCCTCCCACAGAGGAGCGGATTGCCAGGCTTGAAGCGCTGGCCACGGGAAAAAATCTCTACTAAAACACAGGAGAATTATGGACACGGGCACGTACAAGGAACCGGCTCCGATTCTGGATAGGGAGAACCCCTTCGAATCGATGATGGAGCGGTTTGATGTGGCAGCAGAACTTTTGGAACTGGAAAGAGGAGTATACGAATATCTTAAGACGCCTGTAAAACAGGTTACCGTGTCCATCCCGATTCAGATGGACAGCGGCGAGATCGAAGTGTTTGAAGGGTACCGCATTATTCACAACGACGCTCTCGGGCCGTCTAAAGGCGGCATACGCTACGCCCCCGACATCACGGTCGATGAGATCAAGGCCCTCGCCGCATGGATGACATGGAAGTGTGCCATCGCAAATATTCCTTTCGGCGGAGCGAAAGGTGGAGTGAAGTGTGATCCTTCGAAGCTTACGCCCGTGGAGCTCGAGAAAATTACACGCAGGTTCACCGCCAACATGCTCGATGTCTTCGGCCCTGACAAGGATATCCCCGCACCGGACATGAACACTAACGAGCAGATCATGGCCTGGATAATGGATACGTACAGTATGCACACCCGCAAGACGGAGACTGCCGTCGTGACCGGTAAGCCGCTCATCATCGGAGGGTCTCTCGGCAGGCGGGAGGCGACCGGGCGTGGTGTTATGGTCGCGACTTTCGCGGCCATGGCGAAGAAAGGCCTGAACCCGAAGCAGACGACATGCGCCGTCCAGGGCTTCGGGAATGTCGGTTCTGTGTCGGCGAAATTGCTGAGCGAACAGGGGCTCAAAGTCCTGGCAGTCAGCGATGTAACCGGAGGCTACTACAACAAGAAAGGCATCAATGTCGATCAGGCGATAGAGTGGGTTCAAAAACACCGGACTCTCGAAGGGAGCGGGATCGGCGATTCGATCTCGAACGAGGACCTCCTTGAACTCGAAGTCGATGTTCTCGTCCCCGCAGCGAAGGAGGACCAGATTACTGCGAATAACGCCGGCAGGATAAGAGCGAAGATAATCGTCGAAGGTGCAAACGGGCCGACGGCTTCCAAAGCCGATCCGATTCTCGACAGCAAGGGAATTCTTGTAGTCCCTGATATCCTCGCGAATTCCGGCGGCGTGACCGTCAGTTATTTCGAATGGGTTCAGGACAGGCAGGGATATTTCTGGACGCTCGAGAGGGTAAACCATCGGCTGGAAAGGATGATGCTCGACGCGTTCAACAATGTGTTCCACACCGGTGAAAAATATAAGGTGTCAATGCGCCTGGGCGCGTACATACTGGCGATCGACAAGGTGGCAAAAACTCTCAAAGTCCGCGGAATATATGCCTGATGAGATATCAGCCGTTGTTTGGGACGTATGTATTGGCACTCCTGTTTATGGCAAACAACGGCCCGCAGAGAGAACGATCGACAAACTACGAGATTCTGAACGCACAGGTCGACACGGTGGCGCTGGCAATCACGAGTGCACTCGCCCGCGACAGCTCGCGGACCGTCGATCTGAAAGCCGGCTCCCATGAGGTAGACGCCTTCGTGCGTCAAAGGATCCTGGAGAATCTTTTGAGGGATAAGTTCCGTGTTATGAGCGATTCATCCGCGTCTCCCACGGTTAGGATTTTTGTTCCATTGGTTGAAGTATCGTATTCCGCTCCTGTGTCCTCGCACATTTTCGGCTCTTCGGAAGTCGTCAGGACTGTACGGTCGGATTATAACGTCGAGATATCGGACGGTGACCGCGTAAATTATGCGAGATCATTTTCGTTGGCTTTCAGCGACACCGTTTCAGAGAGCGAGATTCCTGACCTGGAGGCCGGGTCGTACCCGTTCCTGCACGGCAGGCTTGAGTCGACGAGCTTGCTTGATACGATCTTTCAGCCGTTGTTGTTTGCGGCATCTGCAGCTGTAATCGTTTACCTTTTCTTTACGTTGAGAGGATCTTGAATGAGAATCAAGTGGTTTATAATGGCGTTCGGAGTATTGGCAGCCGCGTTCGTCCTTGCCTCATGCACATCCACGGAGGAGCTTATTGTACAGGGAGCGGGCGAAACTTTTCACGAAGGACTCGATTTGCTCAGTACGAAGGACTTCGAGAAGGCGCGATCCGAGTTCGATATCGTCGTGAAGCAGTATCCTGCCAGCGTATATGCGGACAGCGCTCAGTTCTATCTTGCGGTGACGTACTATGACGAGGACGAGTACCTCACCGCCGCGTTTGAGTTCAGCAATGTCTACCGGAATTATCCTTCTTCCAAACTCGCACCGGAAGCAAGATTCCGCATCGCAGAATGCTATGCGAAACAATCACCCCGCGTCCAACTGGACCAGGAGAGTACAAATAAGGCATTGGATGCCTTCCAAAGCTTCATAGACTACTATCCTAACAGCGAGCTTGTACCGAAGGCCGAGAAGGAGATGACGGAACTCAGGAACAAGCTGGCGATGAAAAATTTCGAGATCGCGCGCCTTTACACCACTCTCGGTTACTACAAGGCCGCTATAGTATACTACGACGTCATACTGGAGCAATATCACGACTCGGACGTTGCTGATAAGGCAGCCATCGGGAAAGTGAAGCTGCTGATTAAACGGCATAGGGACGCTGAAGCCCGGACGGCACTTGAGAAGTTTTACGCGTCCTTTCCGAACTCCGCCATGAAGAGTGAGGCAGACCAGCTTGCCCGCGCGCTGAATATAGATCCGAATAAGTTTGAAAATCTGAACTAAGATCGGGTCCCGACTACAAGAGGAATACAGCAGTTGAAAGACGAGACGGCCGCATTGAACGGCAAACCGGTAAAAAACTCCCAGGTCGAAATGGTAGAGCTGGTTCTGCCCAACGACACCAACCAGCTCGGCAATCTTCTTGGGGGAAGGCTGATGCATTGGATTGACATCGCGGCGGCAATGGCGGCAACAAGACACTCCAATCACGTTTGCGTGACGGCTGCTGTGGATGAAATCAGTTTCCTCCAGCCGATAAGGCTCGGCGAGCTGGTCATACTCAAAGCCAGCGTCAACAGGGTCTTCAACACGTCGATGGAAATTGGCGTGAAAGTCTATTCGGAAAATTCTCTTTCCGGTGAAAAAAGCCATTCGAATTCCGCTTTCCTTACTTTTGTCAGTATCGATAAGGACCTCAGACCCGTCAAGTCTGTTCCCGTCGTGCCCGGATTACCCGACGAGATCAGGCGTTATGAACAGGCTCTGTTCAGGCGTGAACAGCGCCTTAAGCATCGAGAAGAGGCGAAGAGACTCTGGTCAGAAGGATCCAACAAAGAGGGGTGATCCAAATATCGATGAGAGAGTATGTCGTATCCGCCCCCGTCCGGCTGCTTAATTGGTTGCTGGTACAGCTTGTCGCAATAATTGCTCTCACCGGCAACGGTTTGGCGCAGGTATACACTCCCATATTCAAATCGGTAGAAATGCAGGCCACGATTGGCCCGCTCGGTGAAATGGTCCAGGGTTTTTTTTTCGGGCATCGAAGCATCGCCGTCATTTCGAAGTCTGAAAAGGCGATCTACTTCTTTGAGCCCGATTCGATGGAGAACCTGATCCTGACCAACGTTGTAAGCCTCCCCGATACTCCGATCGCGATATCGAAAGGGAAGGGGGTTGTAATCTCAAGCGGTGATCACGGCGATATGCCGGACAAGCTTGTCGTATTGATGAAACCGCATAAAGTGGCACTCGTTTCATTCGGAGTCGACGGCCAACCCGAAGTCTCGCCGACCATCCCGGTCGATCCGTATTCCACCGGTGTGAGAGCTGTCGACCTGGAGACCACAGGGAAGCTCGACCTGATCGCATTCGGAAAATTCTCGCTCGGGATTTCTGTCGAAAAGAATACAGGGGGTGGACGGTTCGTGCAGATTCAACCGATGCCGGGTTCTCTCGGGAACTTACCGTTCAATGACATAGCCTTTACTGATTTCAACGGCGATCTTGTGCCGGACCTGGCAGGTCTGGACTGGGTTAACCGGAGATTGCTCATCTTCTACGGAAGAGGTGACGGCACCTTTGCCCAACCTGTTTCATTCCCGCTTAAGGCAGAGCCCGCGACACTTGCCGTGGCGGACCTCAGCGGTAACGGTTATCCTGATATCGTGGTCGGATACACGCGCCTGCCCGAGATAGACATCTTCGGCGGCGACGGCTTTGGAAGATTTTTCCTCCGCCAGTCAATAAAAACCGCAGCACCCGTATCGAAATTCGCAATTGCCGATTATACCGGCGACGGAGCAATGGACATAGCCGCGTTGAGCGGCACGACAAAAGAAATCATGTTGTTCGCATATGATCCGCTATCAAGGCGGTTTCAGTATTCCGGGGTGATAGGGCTGGGGGACAATTACGACGATATAATCCCGTTCTATTTCTCGAACCGCATCAGGGCGGATCTCGTCGCGACAAGTCCGAAGGAAAACTTCGTCAAAGTCTTTAAGAGTGCGGTGACGTTCGGAAAGCTGTCCGACATGTTCGTGCCTGCCTGCTCGCATCCTGATTTTCTGGCAGTTACTGGAAGCGATACTGCGAATTTCCTCGTTACAGGCAATGCGGCCGGCAAATTTATGGCGACATTTTCAAACAGTACCGGCGTGACGGACGCCCGCTCTGCCGTGGACTGGCGGACAAAAGTAACGCCGGCAATCTTGCAGCTGGTGTCGGACAATTCACCTGACATTCTTGTCTCCTATGAGAATGTGACTGACTTGAGCTTGTACGAAGTCCAATCCGGCGCAAACGGGATCGCGGAGTTGAATGCTGAAACCGCTTTTCTCCCTTTTGCCGCGAGATGCGAGGTCGAAGGTGACTCTGCCTCCGTAGCCGTGGCATTCAGGGGCCGGCCCGACAGCGCGGTCGGCGTTTCCGTCTTCAGTACCGTCAAAGGCAGAACGGACTTCCTCGAACACGATTATTCGGTTATTGATACGGAGGCATACGTGTGCAGCGCACTGACATTCTCGCCGACACTATCCTTCCTGCGGATATGGAGACTATCCGCCGATACACTCCAGCTCGCCTGCACTTCCCTGAGGCCGGCCGGCACCTCGCTGATGGATATACGCGCCTCCAACGCAAGGTTTTTGAGCATACCCGGCTCTGCCGATCTGGTGCTCGCTCTCCAGGAAAACGATTCACTTTCTCTTTTTACGGTTCGTCCGGAGACCATGGGAAGACTGTCGCTCGATTCGATATGCAGCGTTCTATTCGACTCATTGAACTTTTCGACCGTGAAGCTCGCGTCCAGGGACTCGATTTTGTATATGACATACGTAAACAGAGTCGACAAATCCGTTTTTCTATACCATCTGGGGAACGAACGACTTCGCTTTGTCAGGGCATGGCATGTGAGCAACGCACCGGCAGACATAGCGATTTCCCCTTTCATCCGGACCATTTACTTCCTCGATAGCACCGAAGCTTATGTTTCGATCCACAATTTTTAGGCTCGTGGTTGTGTTATTGCTTGGCGTAACATCGGCTTCTGCCGCTGACCGGAGATCGGTCATGAATGCATTGTTCGAGACTTACAATCCGAAGGCATACAACAAATGTGGGTTCCACATCATAGCTCATTATTTCGGATTGCCGGGAGCAAACGCTAATATTAAATCGCTCCTGCAGCTCAGACCTTCTTCAGACACAAGCATCGTAAGCCCGTCCGGTCGTTTCAGGATTCATTTTGACACCTCAGGTGTGAATGCGCCGTACCTGCTTGATTCGAATCAGCAGCCGGTTCCCGGAAGTGACCTTGCGTTTGCCGATACTGTAGGGGCAATATGCGACCACGTGTATAGCGTCGAGGTCGATTCCCTTGGTTTTCCGCCGCCCGCCTCGGACAGCGGCGCCGGAGGAGGAGACGAGTATGATATCTATGTAGAATCGCTTCCAACGGGAGAATATGGATATACCGACTGGGATCCGGCAAAGCCTGTAATTGAACGTGTGAACCCTACGTACGCGACGTGGACGGTGATCAGAAATGAGTTCGAGTCCACATACACGCAAGGTATTCCGGCGATGGAGGTAACTATAGCCCACGAATTCAATCATGGCATACAGGTGGGGAATTACGGATTGTGGCAAAACGATCTCTGGTTTTACGAACTCACTGCAACCTGGATGGAACAGGTCGTGTATCCGGGTGTAAAGGATTATTATCAATATCTTCCGACGTTCTTCAGTGAACTGAATCAGAAAGCTTTTAATGCGTACGAAACTGCCGATTACGCAGGATATGAGAGATGCATCTTCGGTATATTTGTGCAAAATGAGTACGGAAGTGTCGTAATGAAATCAGTCTGGCAGAATATGGCGAGGGAATCCGTATTGCCGGCAATTGAAGATGCATTCAAGTCCGTCGGTACTTCTGCTTCCTCCGCGTTTCAGCTTTTTTCCGAGTGGAACTATTTCACGGGGTATCGCTCCCGGCTCGCGGGCCAGTTCAACGTCTCGACGTACCCGTTGGCAGAATACTATCCGTTGCCCGCCATCGACGGGGAAGGGAGCCTGTCAGGGATCGGAGTGGTCTTCTCGGGCGAGGCACTTCGCATGACCGAACATTTCTTTCGTGTGGATGCCGGTCCGGACACGATCGGCATAGCTGTCTCTAACAACAATTTCTCCGCAGCCATTGCCTACGACACCACAAACTTTCCCTTCTCGGTGGGAATTTCCTCCGGTGGAAATGCCGGTTGTGTCAAGGAACTTTCGGGCGGCAACTGCCTTTTTCTTGATGTCTCTGGTTTCTCGAACTGGTCGCTGGTGCCGTTCATATCAGGGAGCGCAATCGTGGCGCAGGCAAACCTCGTCTTCCCCCAGCCATTTGATCCCTCGAGCCAGCACGCAAAAATCCCATATCCTTTCATGCAGACAACGAACGCAAGTCTTTCTATTTACGGGATTTCGGGTGATTTAATTGACAAGCTTCAGGGTGACGGCCACGTGACCCGCTATCTTCAGGGGAGCTACATTGTCTGGGACGGCAGGGATGGAGCAGGGAGAGAAGTAGGAAGCGGCGTCTATATCTATGTGGTCAGTGATGGATCGAAAAGCGTAATCGGCAAGATTGCCGTAGTGAGGAATCAATGATCTTAACAGCCAGGAAGCTCAAGAAGGTTTTCAACAGGCGCGTTGTTTTCAGCGACCTTTCCTTCGAAGTAGCATCGGGAAAAGTTCTCTCCATCACCGGACCGAACGGCAGCGGAAAGTCTACGGCTTCGAAGATAATTTGCGGAATACTCACTCCGACGTCGGGGGAGGTCGTTCTAGCCGACGGGAACGACAAAGTGGATAGGGATGATGTTCACAAATACATAGGTTTTGTCTCTCCGTACCTGGAGCTTTATGGGGAATTCACAGCGCTTGAAAACCTGAAGATCGAGTTACGTGCGCGTCAACTCCCCAAATCGGCGGAAAACCGGGCTCTGGAAATTCTTAAGCTCGTGGGATTGTTTACTAGGAGGAATGACGAGGTTCGTGGCTTCTCTTCCGGAATGAAGCAGAGATTGAAATATGCTGCTGCGCTTATCCACGATCCGGATGTTCTGGTACTCGATGAGCCGACTGCCAACCTGGATGTTGCCGGAACCGAAATGGTACTATCCCTCATCGAACAGTATAGGAAAGAAAAGATCGTAATTCTGGCGACGAATGATGAACAGGAAGCCGCGATAGGTGATGTTAGGATTATATTGCAGAAGGGTTTAGGTGATGGCAATGGAAAATAATTCCGGACCTTTTGAAATCGGTAAGAAGAATACCGTTAGATTAACGCTCCCGGTACAGGGGATGACCTGTGCCAGTTGCGTACTCAGGGTTGAAAACGCCTTGAAATCTGTGGACGGGGTGGATATGGCCGCTGTGAATCTCGCCACGGAATCTGCCACCGTCGAAATAGAACCCGACA
>JAJYOS010000169.1 GCA_021796055.1 Bacteroidota bacterium | reverse complement strand
ACATGTTGTGTCGACAAGAAAAGCAAGGCGATTTTCCCGATCATGCCGTACTATCATTTCAACAGCCTGGATACTGAAGACATCTATTCGATCGTGGCGTATATAAGGTCTCTCAAGCCGATACAGAATACGATACCGGCGAGGAGTCTTGATTTCCCGCTGAACCTGATTGTGAAGACAATGCCTTTGGAATCGTACCATCCTGCGCCTCAGCCCGACACGACAGATATCGTCTCGTATGGTAAGTACCTCACGAACGCGTCGGCATGTGCCGACTGCCACACCGAAATGGAGAAGGGTCAGCCCGTGCCGGGGATGGAGTTCGCCGGCGGTTTCGCGTTCGGAATGGGGAGCGGAGTAGTCAGGTCCGCGAACATCACTCCGGATTCCGCGACAGGAATCGGAAAGTGGACCGCCGCCGATTTCATCAATTACTTCAAGACATACAGGACGGAATCCGGAAGAAATATCCCGGTCTCACCCAGGGCATTCAACACCCCGATGCCGCTGACTTCATTTGCCGGCATGACCGATCATGACCTCGGAGCGATCTACGCCTACCTGAGGACGGTTAAGGCGGTGCATAATGCTGTAACGAAATTCACGCCGGAGAAGTAGAACTTTCTCTGCTCGGCGCAAATGCCGCTCAGCGGCAGCCTTTACATCCTATTTTGGTATTATTAATGAACGGGAGAGACAGAGGCGCAAAGAGCACGGGTCTAACCAGGAACGCAAAAGCTCTGAGAAGTGTCATGTAGGATTCTTTTCGTCTCTTCTTCCCTGTGGTGAAATCCATCGGTGAGTCCCGTCAGGGACGACATGTCTATAGAAACGCGAAAAACAAAACAGTAGCCCCGTAGGGGCGATATATTTCGAAAACCCTGGCACGGTTGCGTGTGCATCTCCCCGGAGTTTTTCTCGCCGCTTTTTCCGACGATCCACTATTCCGCTATTCCGCTGTTTCTCTTCGCCGTCTTCTTCCAGATGAAGTACACAGGGATTCCGAGGAGGACTATGATTACACCAGGCCAGGTGTAAGCCGGTTTGAACATCAGGAGGTCGACGGCGATTGCCGCGGCTGTGAGAATGTATAATCCCGGCAGAATGGGATAGCCGAACGCCTTGTACGGCCGCTCGGCATCGGGGCGTTTCTTCCGCAGAACGAAAATGCCGGTGATTGTCAGGATGAAGAATATCAGCACTGCGAAGATGACGTAGTCGAGAAGATCGTTGTACGTCCCCGACAAACAAAGAAGGCTGGCCCAGACACCTTGAACGATGAGGGCGGTTCCCGGGACCGACTTCCCGTTGAGTTTTCCGGTGCTCTGGAAAAACAGTTTGTCCTTGGCCATCGCGTAATAGACACGCGGCCCCGCCAGTATGAGCCCGTTATTGCAGCCGAATGTGGAAATCATTATAAGAACCGCCATGATTATGGCCGCCGGCGCGCCGAAGATTACGGCGGCCGCCGCTGTGCCGACCCTGTCGTCAGCCGCAAATTGAATCCCCTGTGCCATGACGCCGTGACCTGCCGGAGAGCCGACGAGAGGAAGCGACACGATATATGCGACGTTGGCGAGGATGTAGAGGAGAGTCACGGTGAGCGTTCCGAACAGCAGGCTCAGAGGAATTGTCCGTTTGGGATTTACAACCTCTCCGGCGGCAAAGGTGATGTCGTACCATGCGTCGCTTGAGAAGAGGGAACCGACCGTTGCGACACCTATCGCGGCGAGGAGCATCGGGCCCGAAAGAGATTCTATCAGGACGATCTTACCGCCGGCGACATGCGTCCAGCTCGCGTTCCAGAAGTCGGCAAAGTTCAGGTGCATCGC
Source organism: Bacteroidota bacterium (assembly GCA_021796055.1). Next base: position 7,958 of record JAJYOS010000169.1, on the reverse strand, counting down.
CATGACGTTCCGCCCTATCATTATGCCGAGGATGATGAGTCCGATCAGGGCGAGTGTTTTCGTGATAGTGAAAATATTCTGCACGAGTTTTCCCTGGCGGACACCGCGGGTGTTAATGTAGGTCAGGAGAGCGATGCTTGCGATCGCCACGATCTGAGCCGCGGATATATTCAGCCCGGCGACTGTGAGAAGAACGTTACTCTCGCCGAGTGATGGGATGAGAACCGATGTGAATTTCGCGAACGCGACCGCGACGGCTGCGATCGTGCCGGTCTGTATGACGAGGAACGAGGTCCATCCGTACAGAAAACCGAGGAGCGGGCTGTATGATTCTTTCAGGTAGGCGTATAATCCGCCGACATGCGGCATCATACCGGCGAGCTCGCCGTAGCTCAAAGCGCCGATAACAGTCATCGCGCCGGTGATGAGCCAGGTCAGCAGCAGATAGCCCGGCGAGCCGAGCGTGCGCGACATATCCGCGCTCACTATGAATATGCCTGACCCGATCATCGAGCCGATGACGATCATCGTGGAGTCGAGGAGTTTCAGCTCACGCTTGAACTGTGTTCCTTCCTGCTGGGTCTCATTGCTAACGCTCATTCTTCCTCCGTATTGGACTGGCCCTCGTGTTTAGCACGAATGACACGAACATCATTGAATAGTTCAAGTATCACTAATGACCGGTCCCGCGCGTTATTCATATTCGTGGTATTCCGGAATGCCCACATTTCTTCAATAGTGTAATACGTGCTTTTTTTCATACCTGAAGATCTCCGGCAAAATCAGTTCACACAAAACCGAACGGCTCCGTCCTTTTTGTAGAGCGGAGCCGTGTTGGATCAAATCGAGCCGGACGACAATGTCTAACTGTTCGTCCTGGCAGCCGCTCTGAGTTTACTGTGACTGCGGCTGTAGGTAAAGTATATAATGAAACCGATCGCCATCCATATTATCAGCCTGTACCACGTGTCGATCGGGAGTCCGACCATCTGGGCGGCGGATAGAAGAGCGCCGAGGATCGGCACCAGCGGAACCCATGGTGTCCTGAACGGGCGGTGTACGTCCGGTTTGGTGTATCTCATGACGAGGACTCCCAGCGAGACGATTACGAAAGCGAGGAGTGTTCCGATGGAGACCAGTTCTCCGAGGATGCCGATGGGGAAGAGGCCGGAGACTACCATGGCGACGGTGCCGGTGACTATCGTGGTTATATAGGGTGTTCTGAACTTGGGGTGTATGGCCGCGAACTTCGGCGGAAGGAGTCCGTCCTTCGCCATGCTGTAGAAGACTCTCGGCTGGCCGAGGAGCATGACGAGGACCACTGAACTCAGCCCGGCGATGGCGCCGATCTTGACTATCGGCCGCAGCCAGAAAAGTCCTTTGCCTGCCGCGTCGATTCCGACTGCAATCGGGTCGGGGACTAGAAGCTGCTTGTAACTGACCAGGCCGGTGAGGACGAGGGCGACGACGATATAAAGGATGGTTGAAACGCCAAGCGAGCCCATTATCCCGATCGGCATGTCCTTCTGCGGGTTCTTCGCTTCCTGTGCCGTAGTGGAGACGGCGTCGAAACCTATATATGCAAAAAATATCACTCCTGCACCGCGGAGAATGCCGCTCCAGCCGAATTCGCCGAAGTGGCCCTGGTTAGGCGGAATGAACGGGACCCAGTTTGAATGATGTATGTAGGCGATACCGAACCCGACAAAAAGGAGGATGACCGCTACCTTGACTATCACAATGATATTGTTAAAGTCCGCAGATTCCCTTATGCCGATGACGAGGAGGGTCGTGATGATCGCTATGATGAACATCGCGGGGAAATTGAGGACGGCGCCTGTCATTATCCATCCGACGTGCGGATCGTAATTTATCGGTGCGCTTGCGAGATATGCAGGTATATTCAGCCCGAAATCCTTGAAGAAGCTGACGACATAGCCCGACCATCCTACCGCGACGGTGGAAGCGCCGAAGAGGTATTCGAGTATCAGATCCCATCCGATGATCCACGCGATGAATTCTCCTAGAGTGGCGTAGGCGTAAGTGTAGGCGCTTCCGGCTATCGGTATCATCGCCGCAAACTCGGCGTAGCAGAGTCCGGCGAACGCACATCCGAGACCGGAGACTATGAATGAAAGTACGATCGCGGGCCCGGCATACTGGGCGGCCGCCTGGCCGGTTAGTACGAAAATGCCTGCGCCGATAATCGCACCGATGCCTAGCGTTGTGAGATTAAGCGGGCCGAGTGTTCGTTTCAGACCATGTTCGTTGTCAGCAGCCTCCTTAGTCAGGCTCTCCAGAGATTTTGTGGCGAAGAGTGGGTTACCCATTATTCCTCCAGTTCCGTCCGAACGTATCCGCCAAGAGAGTTTATTTCACCCTTCGGGAAAGTGCTTCGGACTTGTGGTTTGTGTGAAACGCGGGATCAGCCTTGAGAGCTCGGTACACGCCGACGGCCGCAGCCAGCTTGACTAAATCCCAGAATGAAAAGATCAGAAAACCCTGCGCGATGGAGGCGTTCCAGTCGTGAAGGAAAAACGCGTTGAGCCAAGCGGTTCCGCAGGCGAAAATTATCGCGAACCCCGCCAGCATGGAAAGGGCGGTCCAGAGAAATGAGTCGTCGAGGTCTATGATCGATCCGACGACGGCGGCACTCAGTACGAACCCGATTAGGTACCCGGCGGTCGGCCCGAAAAACACAGGAAAGCCCGCCTCCGGCCCGGCAAAAACCGGGATGCCCGCGGCGCCAAGAAGAAGGTAAGTGAGTATGCTGACCGTCCCGCCCTTCCTTCCGAGGAACGCCCCCGCCAGAACAACGAACAGGGTCTGCAAGGTGAACGGAACCGGCTCGTGTGGGATGTATACTTTTGCGCCGATCGCCGTCAGCGCAGTGAAAGCAACGATGACCTTCATCTGGCCTAGTTCCGCGGCGTGCGAGGAGTCGAAAGCGCGAACGGTACCCGCGTCGTATCTCATATTGCCTCTCTAGTTCTGCCCCGCATTGCGGGAGTACTCTTCTAAACTAAGATTGTCTTTTTTAGTGTGCAGGGAATGAACTGAACAATTCGAAATCAATCCAACGGATCCTTCGGACGGGAGGTTTTGTCAGTGGGATTACCGATACCACAGTCTTCCGGAATGCGATGTTCGGAAAGGATGTCGCCTGGAATTCGTGTCATCGAAGAAAAAAATATCACCAAACCCGTTGAGAATCAAGCTTCAGCGGCAATTTCAACGGGATCGGTCGATAATTAGCTCTCAGTACCCGAATCCGACTCGCGGATCAAACCTGCGTGGTTCTGCCCCCGGCAACCGGAGCATGTGGCTTTTCCCACGCACGGAGCCCAGGATTCTCCCGCACGGGATTTTGCTTCTATCTTTGTGGCGATCTAAGTTCCATTCATGAAAGCAATGTCGCGAAAGACCGATTGGAACAGGGCATTGGCACCTTTGTTCAGAAAATACGGCAGGCGAAAACATCCGCTCGAGTACAGGACCCCGTACCAGCTGGTCGTGATGGTAATTTTATCGTCACGGAGCACCGACGCTTTCGTAAACAAGGTCGCTCCGGAGCTGTTCAGGGCATATCCGACATTAAAAGAGCTGGCAAACGCTGAGCCGGAGGATCTTTTCCCATTCGTTCACGGCATAACGAACTTCAGGCATAAGTCTGAATGGCTTGTTGCGATCGCGAAAGCCGTGAAAGACGATTCGCGCATACCCACGACGATGGAGGAACTGACGAAGCTTCCCGGGATCGGTCGTAAATCGGCGAACGTCATCATCGGTGAGTTGGGTGGGAAGTGCGAGGGTGTGATTGTCGACCTTCACGTTGCCCGCGTCGCGCCCAGACTTGGGATAACAAAGTCGGACGCGCCGGACAAAATCGAGGGGGATATCATGGAATCAATCCTGCCGAAGTACTGGCACGCCGCCGGGATGGGGATGACATTTCTCGGTCGCGAAGTATGCAGACCGAAGAATCCGAAGTGCACGGAGTGCGTGGTCAGGGACGTATGCGGGTTCTATCGCAAGACTCTCGCGTCTGCCCATTTGAAAAGAGGGGGCATTTGAAATGAGATGTTATTTGGCTAAAATTACTTGTGCAGTGAACATGCAGGGCCTTCCGGGTACTCGATTTTAACTTTCAGCACCATTTCTTCATAAACCGGCGAAGTTTTGTCTTTGCAGTCTAAGACAAGGAGGATTTATGAAAGAGAATTTGCTTGTATCGTTGCTCACCTTATCGATATTCGCGTGGAGTGAAGATGCGGACACGCAGTGGGTTCTGCAAAACAGCGGGATCGACTCAGCACTTACAGGTGTGGTCATGACCGACACGATGACCGCTTACGCTGTGAGTCGTGGGAGGTCGATTCTGAGAACAACCGACAGAGGCGATACGTGGTTCGACCTGACGGCGCCCCTCTCGTACGTCATGCCGTGGAATGCCGTCGACTTTTATGATTCCGCTAACGGGATGGCGGTCGGAGATTACGGTACTGTTTTCACAATCAGGGGCGGAAACATGGCGGGGTGGTGCCGTCACACCACTTACGCGCCGGATTGCTATTCCGTGCTCTATGTCGATCCGTCCGATATTTATGTCGGCGCCGACTCGGGTTGGATTTACCATTCGCTCGACAGCGGAAGGACATGGTCTTCGGAGAAGATAAGCGAGTGGCCGATCCGGTCGCTTTCTGCAACAACCCCGATTGCGGAGTGGGGGTACACACTATACGCGCTGACCCCATATTCAATTTGTTCAAAGCTGGAGAACGCCGCATTGTCGTGGACGGAAAGGATCATTCCGGCGCTCCAGGGCCCTGGCACCGCAGCGTACGATCTTGCGTTCACTAATCAGGGAACCGGCTTCATCGTCGGTGCCGGAGGAGATCTCTGGGCATCGCCCCTGATATTGCGGAAGCTTGCTTCAGATACTTCATGGGTCACGGTTGCATCGGGCATTCCCTCCAGCGCGCTGTACGCTGTCTCAGCCCCATCCAATGATGTAATTTATGCCTGTGGTGTCGGCGGTTCGATAGTCAAGTCAACAGACGGAGGCGATACGTGGATTCTAAACTTGCTTCCTTACACGGTATTGCCATGGCCGACATTACGCGCGATCAGTTTCATAGATGAGAAACACGGCTTCGCCGCGGGTGGATCGGGAACCATTCTCTACACCTCAAACGGCGGACTGACGAACATCGACGCACGCGAACCGAATGCGCCGAACAATTTCGTACTGGAACAGAATTATCCGAATCCGTTCAATCCGTCGACAGAAATAAGCTATAAGCTTTCAGCGGTCAGCCGCGTGACATTGAAAGTGTACGATGTCCTTGGAAGGGAATTGAGAGCGCTGGCAGATGGTGAAAGGCAATCCGCCGGAAAACATTCGCTACGTTGGGACGGAACGAATCAACGGGGAGAACGGGTCGGATCCGGGATTTATTATTACCGGCTGACAACCGATAACGGCACGCAAACGAAGAAGGCGGTTTGCTTGAGATAATGCCGGCCCTGGTTATTGAATGCGCTCATGACTCGGGAGTACAACACCTCCGCAGCCATGGGATCAGAATTGCTCACTTTCAGCGCTCGCTGACACTTGACTGATACATCACTTCATGCGTACTTTTTAAGTGCCATTTGCAATACCGGAGAATATAAATGAGATCGTCTAGCACAGAAAAAAAACATAGTATCACCCTGGAATACTGGGAAGATGGGAAGTATTTGGTTGGACAGCTGATGGAATATCCGGAGGTTATTAGCCAGGGGGAAACTCTGGATGAGCTCGTTGCGAACATCAGAGATGCTCAACGAGAAATGGAAGCAAGTACACATCCGCGAAAACGAGCGGGTGTCACTCGCAAGCATAAAACGAAACGCTTGGAATTGGCAGCCTGAAGCACAGGCAATTTATACAGCAATTAGTTGCAAGCGGGTGCGTGCTTCTTAGGCACGGCAAAAAACATGATGTCTATTTGAACCCCCGCACTGGCGCAAGAACGACAGTTCCCAGACACGCAGAACTAAGCAAACTAATGTGCGAGTTGATCCGCGGTCAACTCGGTCTTTCCTCTAAATAAGCTCCCCAGAAAAGTAAACCGAGACACCACCTCCTTTTCCCGTTTCTTGAGTTCCAAACCGCGCTTTCCTATATTGCCTAAGACCTTTGAGCCGAATCTAAAGAGGTTTTTCGATAGTCTCCGTCATGGAAATCATTCGGATGAGCGATCGTTTGTTCTGAGTATACGCTTTGTAGTGCAGGCTTACCTAACTTTACAAAATCAAACAGGGTTTCAAGATGAAAATCCACGAATATCAGGCAAAAGAGATTCTTAAGAAATTCAACGTGGCAATCCCCAAAGGGAAGGTCGCGTTCAGCGTCGATGAAGCGGTAGCGGCGGCGCGGGAAATCGGCGGAAGCGTTTGGGTCGTGAAGGCCCAGATACACGCGGGCGGACGCGGCAAAGGCGGCGGCGTCAAGATCGCGAAGAGCATCGAAGAAGTCAGACAGCTCGCGTCACAGATATTGGGCATGACGCTCGTGACTCACCAGACCGGCCCGGAAGGAAAGGTCGTAAAGCGACTTCTCATTGAACAGGGAATCAATATTGCAAAAGAACTTTATGCCGGGATAGTCCTCGACAGAGCGACGTCGAAGAACGTCTTCATGGTCTCCACCGAAGGCGGAGTGGAAATCGAAAAGGTTGCCGCAGAATCTCCCGAAAAGATCCTGAAAGAAACCGTTGATCCCGGACTCGGGTTAATGCCGTTTCAGGCAAAGACGCTCGCGTTCGGACTTGGGCTGACCGGCGATGCGTACAAGAACGGCGTGAAGTTCCTAAACGCACTCTACAAAGCGTATGAAGCCTCCGATGCGAGCCTCGCGGAAATCAATCCGCTAGTGCTGACAGCCGAGGGCTTCGTCATGGCGCTCGACGCGAAGATGAATTTCGACGACAACTCGCTCTACCGCCACCCCGACATTCTCGAGCTCAGGGATCTCGACGAAGAATCTCCGCTCGAAGTTGAGGCATCGAAGTCTCATCTTAACTACATCAAACTCGACGGCAACGTCGGCTGCATGGTCAACGGCGCCGGACTTGCGATGGCGACGATGGATATCATAAAACTCACCGGCGGCGAACCCGCGAATTTCCTCGATGTCGGCGGCGGCGCTAACGTCGAGACGGTCTCCAGCGGCTTCAAGATCATACTCTCCGATCCGAATGTGAAGGCGATCCTGATCAACATATTCGGCGGAATAGTCCGCTGCGACCGTGTCGCGCAGGGAGTGATAGAGGCGGCCAAGCGGACATCGGTCAATCTCCCCGTGGTCGTCAGGCTCGAAGGGACGAACGCCAAAGAAGGCGCGCAGCTCCTCAGAGAATCCGGCCTCAATTTTGCCGTCGCGAACGGATTGAAAGACGCGGCCGAGAAAGTCGTATCGGCTCTCAGGAACTGACTGGAGGAAACGCATTGCGTTAAGCGTGAAGCGATAAGTAGTTCACTTCCATCTTGCCGCTTGACGCTTATTGCTGAAAGCTCATATGGACTGGAATAAATACGAAGCGGTAATCGGGCTCGAAGTTCATTCGCAGATGTTGACGGAGACTAAAACGTTCTGCGGGTGCTCGACGAAATTCGGTAACCCCCCCAACTCGAACGTTTGTCCGGTCTGTCTCGGCATGCCAGGCGTGCTCCCTGTATTGAACAAGAAGCTCGTCGAGTTCGCGATAAAGATGGGGCTTGCCACCAACTGCCGCATCACACCTTATTCGATTTTCGCGAGGAAGAATTATTTCTATCCCGACCTTCCGAAGGGATACCAGATTTCGCAGTTCGAGGAGCCCATCTGCGTCGACGGCTACGTCGAGATCGAAAAGAAGGACGGGACGAGGAAGAAGATCGGCCTCGTCAGGATCCACATGGAGGAAGATGCG
>JAJYOS010000168.1 GCA_021796055.1 Bacteroidota bacterium | reverse complement strand
GACGATACAACTACCACATGAATTCCATGACGCAGGTGCTTCCTGTGCAGCCTGTTACACCGACGGCGACTCTCATGCCAACGGCGGAAGTGTACAATTGGCCCAACCCGGTGACGAACGGATTGACAAAAATACATTTTTATCTTCGCGACGATGCTCAAGTCTCGGTAAGCATCTTCTCCTTCGCAGGCGACAGAGTCGCCGATTTTCAGATCCAGGGTACGGGCGGCATGGCCAACGAGGTGAGCTGGAATACGAGCGGTGTACAGAGCGGGGTCTATTTCGCAAGGGTTGAAGCTGTATCGTCGACAGAGCGGGACGTGGCAATAGTCAAGATCGCAGTTGTTAAGTGAGGAGATTCCCTTTGGTCCGAAAAATTGTCTTTGCCATATTCATCGCATCTTTGTCGTTTCCCGTCCTTGCCCGCGCCCAGGACGGGTACATACAGCCGGAATTGAAGTGGCGCACGATCGAGACGAAGCACTTCTATGTCGACTATTACCAGGGAGAAGAACGAACCGCTGAACTTGTCGCCAAGATAGCCGAAGAAATCTACGGCCCGCTAACGAAGCTGTACAACCATAAGCCCGACCAGAAGGTGTCGTTCATAATCTGGGACACGGACGATTACTCCAACGGGGAGACGTACTTCTACGACAATAAAATAAATATCTGGGCGTCGTCGCTGGATTTTGCCCTGCGCGGGACTCACAATTGGCTCCGAAACGTGGTGACGCATGAGTTTACGCACGAAATTGAAATGAACACCGCGACCAAATTCGGCAGGCATGTCCCGGCAATTTACCTCCAGTGGCTGGGGTATGAGGCCGAACGCCGACCCGATGTCCTTTACGGATATCCGAACGTCGTGGTAAGTTACCCGATAAGTGGCATCGTGATTCCCGCATGGTTCGCGGAAGGCGTCGCGCAGTACAACATACCACATCTCCATTACGACTACTGGGACACTCATCGCGACATGATCCTCAGAATGTACGTCATGGATCACAAAATGCTTTCGCTGCAGCAGATGGGCGGTTTCGGCAAGACCAGTCTTGGAAACGAGTCTACGTACAACGCGGGTTTCGCATTCGTGCATTACCTGGCTACGAAGTACAGCCCCGACGTTTTGAGAAAGTTCTCGATAGCGATGAGGGCCGTCGACGCGTTGTCCATCAATCACGCATTCGAACAGGTGCTCGGGAAGTCCGCGCAAACCGTGTACGATGAATGGAAGACTTTTCTGGAAAAGAGCTACACTGCAAGGACCGCGGCAGTGGTTAAGACTTTGCACCAGGGAAGAGTAATCCAGGATGTCGGCTTTGCGAACCTCTATCCAGTATTCTCGCCTGACGGGAAGTTGATCGCCTACTGTTCTAACAAGAGGAACGATTTTTTCGGAACCTCTTCTGTCTACGTTTACAACGTAGCCGACAGCACAGATAAAGAAATTACGGACGATGTGGCGAGCGAGTTGTCCTGGTCTCCCGACGGCCGCTATTTACTCTATTCCAAGGAGACCAGATTCAACCATTTCTGGAACAGCCTTGACGATCTCTATTTGTATGACCTGAAGGACAGCAAGGAAACGAGGGTTACTTATTCTCTGAGGGCAAGGTATCCCTCGCTGTCGAAAGACGGGAAAAAAGTGGCTTACGTGGCCGGAAGCGACGGCACGCTGAATCTCTATGAGGCCGATATAGACTTGTCTGCCGGCAAGATATCGAACATCCACGAGCTTACACATTTCAAGAACGGCGAGCAGATATACTCGACAGGCTGGTCAAATGACGGGTCGAAGATAGTATTCGACTATTCAATCAAGGCATCCAGGGAGATTGGAATCTACAGCTTTGCCGACAGCTCGTACAAGTTCATCACTCCTTCCGGGCAGGACTCAAGAGACGCCATGTTCGCGGACAACGACAGCTGCGTCGTGTTTTCTTCGGACCGCAGCGGAATATTCAACATCTACGAGAAAAACCTGAATACCGATTCGACTGTTGCACTGACGAACGTGCTCGGCGGGGCATTTATGCCTTCGATCTCCAGGGACGGTGAGCTCGCTTATTCGTCTTATCAGTGGAACGGCTACAAGATCGCCCTTCTGAATCAGGCCGAGCCTATTCCGGATCCGCCCAAGTACGTAGTGGATATCAACCCTCCGTCACTCATCGCAGGCACCGCCGATGCTTTGCCGAATGACCTGACGCATTACAATGACCTCCATGTTCCGGACTTCAAGTCGGTTCCATACACGAGCAGGACGACGAGTATGTCCTTTTACCCGGTTCTTCTTTTCGACGATTACAATCCGCACAACAATTTCCTCGACGAAATGAAGGCCGGCGTCTACTTTAGCTCTTCCGACGTGGTCGGGAAATATGACATCTTTGGAGGCGCGACGATAAACAGGCTCCTCGAACGCGACATATTTTTCCAGTTCGATTATAACGACAAGATACCCGGCCTCTCGGCGCTCGGTATTTACCCTCAGTTCACGCTCGCTGCCTACAACATTTCGCGGCGCACGAGTGCGAACATCGGGCTCGGTGCCGATACCGTCAGAGCCGTCCCCGTCACATACGACCTTCTCGAAGTAGATGCGTCCTTCAGCGGACCTGTAGTTCTCCCTTCGCTCAGGATGTCGCTCGGGTTCACGCTCGACAGCTACGGCGTGACGCAATCCGGGTTCAGGTACCCGCAGCCCGACGGGCCATATTGGTCGTCGATCGGATACACCTACTTCGTCGGAAGAACGCTGTACACTCAGTTTGATTTTGACGGAATCGAGCCGTCACGCAACTCCTGGGTAAACCCTCTCGGAATGCGGACGATGTTCAGGCTCTCCGGGCAGCTCGACAAATTGAACAACGGAAGCTTCGAGCAAGGTACCAGCCTTATCGTTCCTCTGTACCAGCCTTTCAACTTTGTCCAGGGGGAACTGATGAACTATCTCGCGGTTCCGCTGTTCAGGAACGACGATGCTCTCGCGACGAAGATCCACATAGGTTACACTTTCGGGCCGACCATCAACAACTTCTTCGATTTCTATGCCGGCGGGTTGATCGGGATGAGAGGCTATCCTTTTTATGCGCTCGGCGGCAACCGGATGGCTACCGCAAATGTCACCTACAGGTACCCTATCTTCAGGGATGTCGATAAGCAGTTCCTCCAGTTTTACCTCAGTGATGTGTATCTGTCCGTTTATGGCGACGTCGGCAATTGCTGGAATGGAAGTCCTGTCGGAACGAGGTTCAAGAAGGATCTCGGCGGCGAGTTGAGGATGAGCGGATTTTCATTTTACAGTTTCCCGACGGCGCTCTTCTTCGATGCCGCCTACGGCTTCGACAAGTTCACGACCCAGCTGCGGGATTTCGATACGAGCGTGACTTATGGAAAAGAGTGGCGCCTCTATTTCGGCCTGACGTTTTCGTTCGATATAGTAGATTTTGGGAGATAAAGATGTATAGAGTGATTTTGGTGATTTTCGCATTGTCGGCGGTGGCTATTGCACAGACTCCGGCGAGAGAGGCCCTTTTCCTGAAATCTCAGGATCGGTCGCAAGAAATAAGCCGCAGCCCGATGCTGACCGGGGAATTGTCTGAAGATCTCTTTGCGACGCAGCCGGATGCCGCTTATAAAGATTCCATAAGAGCGATAGAGACGCGGTCGGCTCTCGAGGCAGGATTCTTTTCGCTCGTTATTCCCGGCGCCGGGCAGGCATACAGCCGCGATTACTGGACGGCGGCGGCATTCTTCGCGGTTGAGGTGGCCGCAATATCGGTAAACCTGATGTGGACTCAGAAAGCGAACAACCAGGAAACATATTATAAGACGTACGCGGACGGGACTGCTTCGGACAATTATCAGAATGCACACTACAGCGTGATACGATACGCACAGTGGATCAAGAACAACTACGTCCAACTGGAGCAGCTTAACGGTACGACGCCGCAGGGACAGCAGGTGATCTCTCAGTGGATCAATGACCTGATACCGGATAAGCTCGATCCGACTAAATCACCATGGAGCCAGGTCAACTGGTACGCCTTGAACCAAATAGAAGGGTCGATGGGAGGGTATTTCAGCCACCAGCTCTTCCCGCATGGAAACTTCGAATACTACGAACTGATCGGAAAGTATCCGCAGTTCAGGCAGGGGTGGGCCGATTCACCTTACGCGGTCTGGGTTGCGGACGGAAGTCAGGGGACCGCTCCGATAGATTATTCCCAGGCGGACACTCCCTTCAGCGGCTATTACATGGACCAGCGCGGCAAAGCGAATAGTCTGTTTTCAGTTGCCTCGACGGCCCTGGGCGTCGTGATTGCAAACCACTTCGCATCGGCCATCGAAGCCGCAATAGCAGCGCATGTTTACAACAAGAATGTGCACGCCCACGTATCGATGACTGCGCTGCCCATCGGAATGGGATACCAGGCACAGCTGCAATTGGGAGTCGATTTCTAACGACTCATTCGATGATTTTTTTCTCTGATGTAAGAACTCCCCTTCGGCATACCGACCAGCGGCCGCCTTCGTATCTCGATTTCTCCGTCCCCGTCTATTGCAAGCTCGTTGAAAGCGAGGCTCTCTTCATTTCTACCCGTATCCGACTTTGCTCTTATTGAGTCGAGTGCAGTGCTGGAGTATAAAACTCCGGACGTGCCATATATTTCGTCTACATGAGTATGTCCGTGGAGGACTGCATCGACGCCGATTTTGCCGAACGTTTCCGCTATCCACTTCCTTCCGTGTAGTTTCAGCGTCTGTCCTTCGAACTTGTGGTATAGCTTTTTTGCGATTGAATCGGCAAGCGGCTGATATTTGTTGAAGTGATGGTGGATCAGCAATATCTTTTTCAGTCCATTGACCGTGGGGTGCCTCAGGATCGTTTCGGCAGCCTGTATTTGCTCAGGCAGAATTTGCCCGTTTGACCCGAACGGATTGAACACCGCATGGAATTTACTTACGGAATTCATCCCGACCAGCGCCGCAGGTCCCACGATCTTCACAAAAGGGAAAACCTCCTGTGAGGGATAAGCCTTCTTCGGTAAAGTCTCTTTGAATGCCTGTTCGAACGCTTTGAGTTTATCTGCATAGTTCACGGTGCGGCAGTGCGTCTTAAAGGAAAAAAGATCTTCGGCCCTGTGGACGCCGCCGAAGATATCGTGGTTGCCTATCGTGACACTGAGCCGCTCGTAGTCGAGCAGCCCGAAGTATTTCAGCAATCGCCTGACGGATCTGAAGTCGCGGTCTTCGCCTTGACCGGTTATATCGCCCGTCAGTACGATATGGTCATAGCCTTCGTCGACCACGAAAGCGAGCAGACTTCTCAGCTTTCCGACGTTGTGCCTGTTGTATTCGGGGCTGATATGGGTGTCGGACAGATGTGCTATTCGGTATATGGTCTTGTTCGTACGTTTCATCGTGGAATCTCTTAATATCACGCTACAATTTATGAGTGGAATGTTAAGAGGCTGTTCCCCGAATGTTGCGGTTAGGTTAAGACTTTGGGCAGGAAGAGGGTTTACGAGGCGTGAGGTGGGGTTATATTGCCTGCGCGCAGGGTGAAGCTGTTGCAAAGAGAATCGAGAGCCTTCGCAGCGTCGGCCTCCGTCCGGAAGAAGCCGTAGACGCTGCTTCCGCTTCCGGACATGAGCGAGAACTCCGCCCCATGAGAGTACATTTCGGATTTGATCTGGCCTATTGTGGGAAATTTCTCGAAGACGGGTCCCTCGAAGTCGTTGATTATCACATCACGGTAGCCTGAATAATCGGCTCCGCTGTCGAGGACAAGTTCATCAAGCCGGGGCTCGTGCTTCCCGGTAGGAGTGACGATCGAGTAGGCGAGCGCGGTTGAGACTGAAAGATCGGGAGTCACTGTCAGGATGTAACTGCCGATGCGGTAACTTATCGGTTCGATCACTTCGCCTTTGCCCGTTGCGTAAGAGGGGATCTTCTTCAGAAAGAAAGAGACATCCGCGCCGAGTTGAGTCGCGATGTCGAAAAGCTCAATCTCGCTCAGGGGCATCCCGTAGATTTCCTGGAGCGAAAGCAAAACGGCCGCCGCATCCGAGCTTCCGCCTCCGAGTCCTCCTCCGATCGGAATCCTCTTGAAGAGATTCATCTTCACTTCAGCATGTATTCCAGTCCGCTCGCAGAAGAAATGAAGCGCTCGCAGGCATAGGTTTGCGTCGGCTTCGAGATTGATGTTTGAGAAAAATTCAAGTTTTGATGATTTTTCAATTTCTAGTTCGTCGGAAAGGTTGATGGGATAGAAGACCGTCTCGATGTCGTGGTACCGGTCCGAGCGTTTCCGGATTACCCGTAGTCCGATATTAATTTTTGCCGGTGCTAGGATTTTCAAATGGCCTCTCAATCGGGTGTTGATCTGTTTAGTTGGCATGTCCAAGATATGAAAATCGCGACTCACAAGAAACAGCGGGGTAGATTTTGTTCCACTATACACTGAGCACCTGGCCGCCCGTCTCCCCGCGTGGCGAAAATTGATTCGAAGGCAAAAAAGAACGAAATTCATGATACCTTGTCGTGGCGCATTTATGTAATTGGTGGACAAAGTATCGAATCTGACCGGTTCATCCGCTCCTGTCCGCCGCATATCTTATGGTACACTTGCAAATAGAAAACAGTTTCGTCAACAACCAGGAAGGGGACTGAAGAAATGAAAAATATTAGTGTGTCCTTTGATGCGCCCATGATCGGGTCGATTCAGCAAATGGTCCTTGAATCCGCGCGCAAATACGGAGATAAGCTTGCGCTCGAAGATTTTAATGATACTCCTATGCCCCAGGTCAGCTTCAACGCGCTTCTCGAGAACGTGCTGCGGTTCGGCGCCGCGCTGCGGAGGCTCGGCGTCCAGGAGAGAGACCACATTGCCGTCATAAGTGAGAATCGTGTGCAGTGGGCAATCAGCTACCTGACGGCCATGGCTTTCAATCTGGTAGTAGTTCCCGTCGACAAGAATCTCGGCGTAAACGAGATACTGAACATACTTCACGAGTCGGATGCCTCGTCCGTCATCTTCAGCAGCACCTACGATCCCATGTTCCGCGAGAAGAGGTCGTCGTTGAAACATCTTAAGCATTACATCAGCATGGACCTGAGGAAGCAGGAAGACGGGATTCATTCCATGATGGAAATTATCGGCAGGACTGCGCCGTTCGACAAGTCCAAATTGCCGGCGATCAATCCCGATGAGATGGCCGTCATTATCTTCACCTCGGGAACGCTGGGCCGCGCAAAAGGTGTGGTGCTGAGTCAGAAGAACCTGGCCTCCAACCTCGTGGATATGGTGGGCTTCTTCGGGATCTTTCCGACCGATAAGTTCCTGTCGGTTCTTCCGATTCACCACACATACGAATGTACGTGCGGCATGCTGTGCCCCCTCTATGGAGGAGCAACCGTGTCCTACGCGAGATCTCTCAAGACGGTAGTTGAAGACATGCAGAGGGCCAGGCCTACGATTCTCCTCGCGGTCCCGCTGATGTACGATAAAATGTTCAAGGCGATCTATCGCGGGATAAAGGAGAAAAAACTTGTCGCGCCGATCATCGGTCCGATGATCAAGGTGACAAATGTGCTTTCGAAGATCGGGTGGAAGAGCTCGAAGAAAATGGTGTTCAAGGAGATCCACGACCGGTTTGGAGGCTCGATCCGGTGTTTCATTGCCGGCGGTGCGGCACCCGACCCGATGGTCGCGAAGGGGCTCCGCGAATTCGGCTTCAACTTCGTGCAGGGCTATGGGCTCACTGAAACCGCGCCTATCCTCACTCTGAACAGGTTGACCGATTTCAAGGACGACGCAGCCGGGCTTCCGCTCCCGCACGTGGAGATAAAAATAGGGAACCCGGATGCGGGCGGGATCGGGGAAGTGTATGCCAGGGGGCCGAACATCATGGTCGGATATTACAAGAACGAAGCTGCCACGAAGGGCACCTTCGACGGCGACTGGTTCAAGACAGGCGACATAGGTTACATAGACGGCGACGGATTTCTTCATATAAGCGGGCGGAAGAAGAATGTTATAATTTCAAAGAGCGGCGAGAACGTTTTCCCTGAAGAGATAGAGGATATCCTTAACAGAAGCCCGTATGTGCTCGAGAGCATGGTCTACGCGGAATCGAGCGACAAGGAGGGCGAGATAATCGCGGTTCAAATCGTCGTCGATGCCGAGTCCTTCATTGAACTCTCTGAAACAAAACAGATCCAGATAACGCCCGAACTGATCCACGACATAATCGACGGGGAGATAAGGAAGACCAATCGCGAATTGCCCATGTACAAACAGATAAAGAAATTTGTTGTGAGAGACGAGGAATTCCAGAAGACTACCACACAGAAGATCAAGAGGTTCACGGTCAACACGACCGGCGACTAGACGCAGCCGGCTTATTACGGGAGATAGCATCTATGAACGAGTCCAATGATTCTTTGCGGTTGAAGCTTCTTCGCGGCGGAGTTGTCGTTCTTACTTTGTTTGCCGCGTTTACTCTCTTGGGTGCCGGCGGATTCAGCGGGAGCAAGAAGGCACGGTCAGCTGGAATGAAAACGGATGTCAAATGGCCGCATCTTTTTCCCTGCAGGATTCACGAAGGGGCCAACAAGGACCTTTTCGTGATGACCCTCGGCGACGTGAAGACCCCGCTTGCCGACGGGGTCTTCGACCCGGAGAAGGACCAGGTCACTCTTAACGACGGCAGCGTGATAAAAAACTATTATCGCGATTCGCTGGGGATCAGATTCTACAGGCCGATCGACAAATCTGAGTTTCCTCTCCCTCCTTCGGGATGGTGCTCATGGTACTACTACTACCAGAATGTCGATGCAAGTGAAATTGAGCTGAATGCAAGATGGATTGCGAAGAATCTGAAGGACTACGGTGCGGAATACGTCCAGATAGACGACGGCTGGCAGGGAAAGGGACACGGCGCAGGCGACAACAGGGACTGGACCACCGTCAACGGCCGTTTCGCGCCGGGCATGGACAAACTTGCGGCTTACATCAAGAGTCTCGGACTTAAGCCGGGGCTCTGGCTTGCCCCGCAAGGGCAGAGCAACCCACAGGTTGTGAGTGACAATCCTGGTGCGTTTCTCATGAACAACGATACTTCCGTCTCGCGAACGTGGGAGGGGATGTATCTTGTAGACCCTTCCTCCGGGGCCGGGTTGACGTATCTCAGGAATCTTTTTACCACGCTGAAAGCCTGGGGGTACGATTACTTCAAGATAGACGGACAGCCGATCGTTATAGACGAGTACCATCTCAAGAAGGCTTTCATGAAGCAACCTTCCGACGACGCGGATTCACTTTACCGAGCCACGGTCGAGACGATCAGGAGGACGGTCGGCGAGAAGCGTTATCTCCTCGGCTGCTGGGGAATCCCGCTCGACGGAACCGGTATAATGAACGGCTCGCGGACGGGAGGCGATGTGGAACTCGGCTGGAGAGGGTTCAAAACGGCTCTCGATGCGACGATGCAATATTATTTCCTCAATAATGTTGTCTGGTACTGCGACCCCGACGTGATGCTGCTGCGCTATCCGCTGACTCTCGACCAGGCGCGCGCATGGGCGACGCTCCAGGGACTGACTGGAGAAGCTCTCATGTCCAGCGACCGTCTCCCCGACCTGTCCGCTGACCGGGTGGCAATCCTGAAAAGCGTATTCCCGGCGCAGGACATCCGCCCGCTCGACCTCTTCCCGTCCGACACGCACAAGCATATCTGGGATCTTAAGATAAACCACCTCGGGAGAGATTATGATGTAGTCGGACTTTTCGATTTCAATGAGAC
>JAJYOS010000167.1 GCA_021796055.1 Bacteroidota bacterium | reverse complement strand
TTGCCCCATAGCTCTCCACGCCGCGAAGGACTGTCGCGCCGGCAAGTCCGAATTCTTTCGCCCGTTCCACGAATACCTGATAGAGAGGTTTCCAAATACCGTCTGTTCAAGATATTTGATTTTGTGTCCGTCACGTTTGTATTCGCATTCCTTGCGGCCCTGGTATTCTTCACAACCCGGACAGGCGGGGGATTTCGATGACACTTAACAGCATCTTTGTTCTTGTCGGTTTTGTTCAAATTGCTCTCGTCACCTTCATGCAGTGGCAGACTTATGTATCCAGCGTAATCAAAACTTTCTCAGTCGGCTCTTACGTTCTGGCCGCCTTCCTGCTTGCTGCCGGCTATGTCGGTCATGAGCCATACCTGATTGCACTCGGCGGGTTCACCGCGCTAATACGTGCATGGTTCATCCCGAGCTTTCTCTCGAGAATGCTTCGACGCGACCGCTGGAGGGCGAGAGAAATCAAGCCGGTGCTCGGTATCGCGTCGACTATTATCCTCTCACTCTTGTTCGCGGTATTCGGATACGTGATCTATTCATGGACGATGTATGACTACGTTCATTCGGCACTGGGTGCAATACCGATCGCCCTCTTCCTTCAGGGTGCCTTTCTCATAATTTCAAGACGCACGCCAACCACCCAGCTCATCGGCTATCTCGTGATGGAAAACGCCCTTTACCTTTTTGGCTTTCTCTTTCCGGAACTTCCATTCGTGGTGGAAGCCGGGGTCGTGCTCGATGTAATAGGTACCATAATGATCTCCGGAGTCATTGTCAGGCTCAAAGAGGAACCTGCCCAGAACGCCGACGTGGACGATCTGACTCCACGTGATGACTTCACGGAATTAAGAGGTTAATCGATGATTTGGATTTATTATTTGCCGGTCGTCCTCAGCGGTATTGGCGGACTACTCTGTCTCGTGCCGAGAACCAGGTTTGAAGAAGATGTCTCAATCATAGCTTCATTTGCCTCTCTGGCATCATCGATACTTATTGCTTTCCTGCCGAACGCAGCTTCGTTTGGACTCTATGTGGACGGATTCTCCAAGCTCATGCAGATAATGATTTCTGCGGTCTACGTTCTCACCGTCATTTTTTCTATACAATATCTTGAACACATTGAGAACAAACTCTTTCAGGCCAATCTTTACTTCCTTCTTTTGAATTTGTTCGTCGTCTCCATGTTCTTCACCGTCATGGTGGACAACGTCGGGCTGCTGTGGGTCGGAGTGGAGGCCACCACCGTCACCAGCGCGCTCCTGATCGCGACAGACAATAACGAGCTCGCGGTAGAAGCCACCTGGAGATACATTATTATTGTCTCAACGGGCCTTACCATCTCCCTCCTTGCTACAATCTTCATCTACGGCGGCTTCCACACTTTGTCACTTAACGCACTTCTCCAGGCCCCGCAGGCAACAAAAATTGTCTCTGTCGGCGCCCTTCTCGGGATCATAGGTTACGGGACGAAGGGCGGAATCTTCCCGATGCACACCTGGCTTCCCGACGCCCACGGCCGTGCTCCGGCACCCATAAGCGCGATGTTCTCCGCTATTCTTCTCCCGGTCGCCCTATATACTATCGTGAGGTTCGTCCAGATCGTCCCGATGCAAAGCGTCAGGAACTTCGCCGTTGTCCTGGGCTCACTTAGTGTTATTGTGGCCTCGCTCATGACTTTCTCGCAGAGACAGTACAAGCGCATGTTTGCGTACTCTTCAATCGAAAACATGGGCGTCGCTCTCATCGGCATCGCGCTTGGAGGGAACGCGTTCATCGGAAGCGTGATAATCATACTGACTCACGCCTTCGCGAAATCAGCCGCCTTCTTTTTGACGGGTAACGTCCTCGCCAGCTATCGTACGAATGCCATAAGGGATGTGAAAGGTGTTTCCAGGACAATGCCACTTACTGGTTATTCATTGTTCTTCGCCGGTTTGGCCGTGACGGGAGCTCCGCCTTTCGGGACTTTTTTCGGCGAGATGTTAATAATGACTCGTATGTTGCAAGTCTATGGCGTCTGGTTCACGTTATTCATTGCCTCGTTCCTCGTAGTGGCATTCATCGGGGTGAACTACCGGGTAATCAGGATGGTGTTCTCCGAACCGGCTGAACAGTCCGGAAAGATGGACGATAACGCCACGGTCCCCATCGTCAGCTTGATCATTGCATTCAGTATGGTCTTCCTTACTCCGGTTGTCTACTACTTCCTGAAGGGAGTGGTTGTACGATGATTCGGGCAGTAGGTATCGCGGGATGTGATCAGGATAAACTCCTGCTCCATGACGGTAAGAAGGTTTGGTCGACGTCGGAAGCAAGCGGGGAAGAATGGATTGCGAAGCAACTGAAGTCGGTGGCCGATCGCGACAAAGGGATAACAGGGCAGGAGGTCTTTGGTGACGGCGTCTTCGATTTTAGATATGGACCCGTAACCGGTGGTGTTATGGAGGCTGGCGCGTATCATCTTTACACATACGGCGAAAGAATACTTTGTGTAAACATCGACTGGAGTTACAAACACCGCGGTCTCGAAAGTTCAGCCATCGGCCTCGGCGTCGAAGATGCCTTGAACGTCGCTGAGAGCGTCTGTGGTAATTTCGCTTTCTCTCATTCGCTCGCAATGTCAAGGGCAATCGAGTCGGCTCTTGCAATAGAAGTTCCTTCGCAGCTCAGGAAGGTTCGCATAATTGCGCTAGAGTTGGAGAGAATTTATAACCACATTTATGCCATCTCGCAGCTGGCATCCGCCGCGGCGCAAAAAGTCATGACGAGTCACCTTCAGGCGATTTACGAAGACCTTCTCCGTCTTAACAATGACTTCTTCGGGTCGAGGTTCCTCAGGGGATTCAACGGAATCTCAGGTACAGCAAAACCTTTCAACGATGAAGCCCTGATTCATCTCTCCCGCCGACTTGGGAGCCTGTCCGACCGATTTGATTATCTCTACGAACGCGCACTTGAAAGCGAAAACTTCATGGATCGTTTGCACGATACTGCAAAACTCGATTCAGAGAAGGCTGAGAAAATTGGAGTTACAGGTCCGACGCTCAGAGCCACAGGAGTGAGGGAGGATTTCAGACTCCAGGACCAGGATTATGAAGGTCTCAGGTGCGCCACATCTCAGATGGGAGATTCACTGGCGCGAATGGAAGTCAGGGCGGAAGAAGTGTTCGAGTCTGTGGAGATCATATCGGATATGTCCGGAGAGTTAAAGGAACTAAGAGATTCCGGAAGTGCACCGGCCACCGATAATAAATCCGTGCCTGACGGCTCCGGTTCAGGAATCGGCTATTGTGAATCGCCGAGCGGCCTCCTGGCATATTATGTCGAGCTGCAGAACGGGAAGATATCCTCTGTTTATGCAGCCACACCTTCAATATTTGGATTCAAAGCCATAGGTGAATCCCTCGTTGGAAACATTTTCACCGATTTTCCATTCGCAGTCGAATCTTTCGGAGCATATTTCGCAGATGCAGCAAGGTAAATTCGAAATCCTAAGTTCTAAACTCTAAACAAATACGAATGGTCAAGATTCAATTTCAACAAACCGTGAAAGGAAGATAGATAGTGATTTTCGTAGGCCTGAGTTTTGCAGTTTTGAGTTTGTTTAGGATTTCGGATTTAGTGTTTAGAATTTCTTCCATAATGAGTTGCAGGCCGCTTCATAATCGAGTGACATCATGAAGTCGCCGAAGTGGTGGCCCATTTGGGGATTAACAAGAAGACTTACCGAACGGACAGGTTATTCGAAGGACCTGGACGTCCCATCGGCATCCCGTATTTTCAGAAAATCCCTTCACGTCTATCCGATCGATGTCGGCAATGCAAATGATCTGAACTTCGACATCAGGGCTCTCCAGGCACCGCAGTACAACATTCATAGATTCGGAATATTCTTCGCCGACGTACCGCGGCACGCCGATGTTCTCCTGGTTCTCGGCAGACCAATTGAAAAGATGGTCCCCGTCTTACTCGAGACGGCAAATCAAATGCCCGGTCCCTATTCAATTGTGTCAATAGAGTCCGAAGGAGAGAACGGGTTTATCGGAAGGGAAGTGGGAGTTGATATCGCCAGTCTTGGGCTTACAAATGTTGCAGCCCGTATCACAAACTACCGTGAGCCGAAAGACATCATCGCCGTCCTTCTAAATCTGATGGGGAAGGTGAACTAAGATGATATTTCTTTATCTTTCTCTTGCCTTGTACTTGATCGGGGTTGCCGCATCATCAAGAAAGTACCTGAGCTACTGGACAGCCTTCGCGGCTTCCATTTCGTCCCTCGTCGCGGGCATATCCGCCATGATAAACAGCTTCTCGTCGCCGGGCTGCTCCATCATACCTGGACTCTCCATCAGCGTTGGCCTCGACGCAACTTCCGGTATTTTCCTTGTGGTCGCCTCCATTTCTTTCATCGCACTATCGTTCTACTCCATCGATTTCGGAAAACTTTTTAGCAGGAAGATGGCTGCGTGGTTCAACCTGTCACTCTTCGGGATGACTCTCGTGATGGCTGCCCAGGATTCAGTAAATTTTATGATCGGCTGGGAAGTAATGACAATTGGCTTGTTTCTTCAAATCCTGGAACGCAAGGATTCCTACGAAGATGCTTTTCGATTCCTGGCATTTGGCGAAGCATCGGCCATGGCTCTCATCATCGGGTTTGCGGCTCTCTTCCTATCCAGCGGCACGTTCTCGATAAAGGCGGGTGTGACAGCGACTCCGTTTTTTCTTGTGATGGTAACTCTGGGATTCATTATAAAAATGGATATTTTTCCATTTCACACTTGGATCACGGGCTCCTATTCGAAGGCTCCCTCTAACACTGCCGCCCTCCTGAGTGCCCCGTTGACTCTCATGGGAGTCTACGGCATTGTCCGAGCTTTATCAATCGCTGGGTATTCGGACTGGTGGGGAATAGGTCTCATGGCTTTCGGAGCGGTTTCGGCTTTCTGGGGTGCGATGCAAGCCGCTGCCGAGAGAAGTCTTAAAAAGCTTCCGGCCTATTCTACGGTGGAGAACAACGGTATAATACTCACTGCCATCGGCCTAAGCGCGATGGCAGGAGCGTCGGGGTCACAGCCTATGATGGTACTCTCGCGATTTGCCTTTCTCGCGGCTCTGTTTGTCGCATTCTCACATACCGCGGCAAAGTCGCTACTTTTCATGTCGGTTGGGCACGCCAAAGAGTCGCTTCAGGAAGAATCGATAGACAACGTCCGTGGAATATGGAGCAACGTTGGGGGAATTCCTGCATTCGGCATCCTGACCTCGGGACTTTCATTCAGCGCGTTTCCTCCGACCATCGGGTTCGTGGGAGAATGGATGATCCTCGAAGCTCTCTTTCAGTCATATAAGTTTCAGGGCAATGCTCAACGGCTATTGACGGCTTTCGCCGGAATTCTCATCGCGCTCGCGATTGGCCTCGCCGCGTTTTCTATGATAAAACTGATCGGGTACACGGCCCTCGGTCCCGACCACGGTAAAAAGGCCCACCGGTTCCCGTCGCTCAAGATAAGGTCTTCGGAGGTGTTCCTTACCGCGTTGATTCT
The DNA here is from genome assembly GCA_021796055.1 of Bacteroidota bacterium. The sequence continues at coordinate 4,279 of JAJYOS010000167.1, read as the reverse complement.
TTTGGGCGGAATATTTTCGCCTTTCTTGATCAAGATCCTCGGCTACTCAAATTTCCTGGGTGGGTTGCTTGCCGTACCGGATCCGTTACTCATTCTTTCGAGTAATCCGATATTCGGAGTTGTCTCGCCTACAATGTTTGTTGTGGTGGTCGGATTCCTGTTTATCGTACCTTACCTCCTTTACCACCGGAGTGCAAAGAAAGCCAGGCGCGTGCAGGCCTGGAACGGAGGCCAGACGCTCACCGAAGACGAGTACTTCACAGTACCGGCATACTCATTCATTTTGGAATACATTCTCCGCAAGGTTTACCGCACGAAGGAGACGAGGATGGGCTACACGGCGGAAGTCACCAACAAAGATCTCGCTGAGTACCTTTACGAGATTCTGGACAAGTTTGTAAGGAGGCTGAGCTACCTTGTCGGCCGGACCATTATGAATGGAAAAATCTCATTGTACATCCTATATATCGTCATTGTGTTTGTGCTTGCCTTCCTGCTTTGATATGACTATGAATGACATGAAATCTTCAGGGCGATTGCGAACGATAACGGGTGACTTTCAGCATTTATGGAATGATCTCATTTCGTTTTACAGACTTCCATTCGGATGGAAAAGGACGACCTGGGAATATGTGGCCGTGGGAGTAATCGTCTTTCCCGGGCTCTTCTTTCTCGACCCGCACATACGGATGTTCTTTGCGGAAATTCATACTCCCTTGCTTGACGAGGTCTTTGGATTCGCACATTGGTATGGCAAGATTCATCTGACACTTGATACCTTTGTTATCCTCTACGTGTTTGGCCTGGTTCTCCAGCACGAGAAATTACGGATAGCGGGGTGGATGATTTTTGAGGCGTTTGCGATATCCGGTATCATCGTCACAGTCCTTAAGTCGATCTTCGGCAGATGGAGACCGTACACCGGACACGGCAGCTTCGCGTTCGTCGGATTCACATTCGGTCCCAATGCTCATCTGTCGCTTCCCTCGGGCGATGTCGGTGTAGCTGTGGCATATTCGATGATCCTCGCTGGCTTTTCCAGTAACAAAATATGGAAAGCGTTCTGGTATTTGCTCGCAGTGCTTACCTGTCTTGGGCGAATCTATCACGATCAGCATTGGTTTTCGGATGTCGTGCTTGCGGCGATAATATCTGTGTCGGTTGGGAATTATGTGAATGCAACCTTCAAGGAGGAAGCTATGCTGCGGTCGGCAGCGCAATAGATTTCATTATCAGGAAGATTTATGTCAGCAGGCGAAGAAAAAGTGTCGGTCTACGTAGAACCGCAGAAGAAGCGGTCCGCTCTGAGATTTGTGCTCCTTATTGGCATCGTCAGCCTCTTTGCGGATGGCACGTACGAAGGAGCGCGAAGTATCGCGGGGCCGTATCTCGCGGTTCTCGGCGCGAGTGCCACACTTGTCGGTATCATCGGGGGATTCGGCGAACTTCTCGGATATGGCTGGCGCCTCGTCTCTGGCAGGTTCAGCGAACGCACCGGGAGATTCTGGCCGGTGACACTCTTCGGCTACGTCATTCAAATGAGCTCAGTGCCGCTAATGGCGTTGGCTCCGAACTGGCTGGTCTTTGGCCTCCTCGTAGTTATGGAACGGCTCGGGAAGGCTACCCGCAACCCGCCCCGCGATGTTATGCTATCCCACGCAGGCAAGCAGCTCGGGGGATACGGATGGGTCTTCGGAACGCATGAAGCACTCGACCAGCTTGGCGCGCTCCTCGGCCCTCTCGTGCTAGCGGCTGTCCTCGCAGCACACGGGAGTTACAGAATCGCCTTCGCCACACTCCTTGTGCCTGCCGTGATTTGTGTGAGCCTTATCTTCACTGCCCGCATTCTGTATCCGAAGCCGGAGGATCTTGAACCTGCACCTCCGCCAAATGTGGAGTCTAAGGGGCTCCCGAGAATGTTCTGGATCTACCTGGCCGGGGCCGTTCTAGTCGCTGCGGGATTTGCGGACTTCTCGCTTATCGCATTTCATTTCCAGAAAACCGATGGTATCCCCACTACGTGGATTCCTGTGTTCTACTCGATTGCAATGGCCGTCAGCGGGGCCGGCTCACTTGTCTTCGGACGTTTGTTCGATCGCGTCGGCCTGAAGATACTGATCCCTTTAACTATCATCTCCGCTGCATCGGCTCCTTTGGTATTTCTGGGCGGATTTTGGTTTGCTCTCATCGGTTCCGCCTTATGGGGGCTTGGAATGGGAGTTCACGAATCCATTATACCTGCCGCCGTTGTCACCATGGTACCGCAGCAGCGTCGGCCCTCGGCCTATGGAATCTTCACTGCAGGCTACGGTATCTTCTGGTTTATCGGAAGCGTCTTACTGGGGATTCTGTACGATGTCTGGATACCTGCGGTTGTCATCCTTTCAGTTGCGCTCCAGCTCATTGCGGTTCCGATCTTCATGAGCCTTAACAGGAAGGCCGCCTCATGAGTAGTGTCGCCGCGAATCTCTTGGGTTGCCTTTGCAGGGTAGACCCGTTCATAAAAAACTCAGGAGAGATTCATGTCTAACGAACAAAAGATTTTCCTGCGCATGTCGAAGTCAATGGCCGCAGAACATGTCACCGGGGGGCATCCCGATAAGATATGCGATCAGATGGCTGACGCCATTCTCGATGCCGCCATCGCGCAGGATCCCCAGGCACGAGTCGCTATCGAAGTGACCGGCGGGCACGGAAAGGTTTTCGTTGCCGGCGAAATGACCGCAAAAGCCAACATCGATATCGAGAGTATTGTGCTCCGGACCTATCACGAAATCGGTCACGCCGACGATATCGACGTGGCAGTCAAAGTCGCAAAGCGGTCGCAAGACATTGCCGATGGCGTCGACACAGGTGGAGCAGGAGATCAGGGCATCATGGTCGGATATGCCGTACAGAAACTCGTAGTAGATAATTACGGACCAAACGTTGAAATTGGAGGCGGCGCTTACTCCGGCAAAGACCCTACCAAAGTGGACCGCTCGGCCGCCTATATGTGCCGTCTCGTTGCAAAGTCGATTGTCGCTTCGGGAATCGCAAGCAAAGCTCTTGTCAAGGTCGCGTACAGCATCGGCATCGACCGCCCGAGCGTCCTTACCGTGCAGACTCCTTTTGAACCGCAACAGGAGGCCAGGCTTACGGAAAAAATACGGCGCGAATTCGATTTCAGGCCGCGGGCAATTACTGATCGGCTTGGGTTGCAGCATCCCGACGGGTGGAGTTACATGGAGACTGCCTCGTTCGGGCATTATGGCCGAAGGAACTTCCCATGGGAACACGCTGTGTAGTTGTAGATGAAATGAGAATATTGCAGTAGAAATGAAAGAGTGAAGAAATGTCTAGTCTAATAGATTTGCCGGTTGGCGAAAACGCCCCGGCTGAGGTCAATGCAATTATCGAGATTCCGAAAGGGACTCACGCGAAAATCGAGTATGATGTCAAACTAGAGATTTTTAAGGTCGATCGAGTTTTATACTCCGCTGTACATTATCCCACGGCATACGGCTTCATACCGGGTACCCTTTGGGACGATGGGGACCCTCTCGATGTTCTGGTCCTGACAGAGGAAGCATTACAAACCGGTCTGTTCCTCCAGGTTAGGCCGGTGGGCATCCTTGTCATGACGGACGAGAAAGGTTCTGACAGCAAGATACTATCCGTGCCTGTTCAGGATCCAAGATACAACGCAGTAAATGATATAGGCGATGTCCAGAACCATTTCCTCCGTGAGGCGGTCCATTTCTTTGAGACTTACAAGGAACTTGAAGGAAAGTCTGTGAAGAGTTTCGGTTGGGAGGGAAAGGATAAGGCTGCAGAAGCAATAATGAAATCTGTTGAAGCATACAAGTCGTTGAAGCATTGAGATGAGCGAACTGGCGGAGATATGAGAACTCTGATTTTGTCTGACATACATGCGAATCTTCCCGCTCTCACAGCTGTGCTGAGGGATGTCGGTCACTACGACCTTTGTTTGTTTCTTGGAGATTCCGTTGATTATGGCTCGTTTCCGAAGGAGTGCGTGGAATTTCTTCGCGAGAACATGGACCAGGGTGTAATGGGAAACCATGACAATGCAATGGCTAACGACAAGGACTGCGGCTGCCGTGCAGACTTCAAGATATACGCCGAAGAGACACTTGAGTGGCACAGGTCGCTTCTTGCGAAGGACGACATAGATTTTCTAAAATCCCTTCCCACTACGCTGTTCGCGCACATCGATGGAAGATATATTTACATGACGCATGGCGCGCCTGACGGGAACATGTACAAGTATATTCGC
>JAJYOS010000166.1 GCA_021796055.1 Bacteroidota bacterium | reverse complement strand
TTCGGAAGGGCAGTGGGGTATCCGCGAAAGTGGTTCAAGCAACACCTACCTATACTCTAATCCTGCACTTTCGTTAGGAGGGCAATAGCATGAAAAGAATCTTCTTCGGTTTCCTGTTTTTTTCCACAACTATGATTGCCTATCCCCAGCTGGCATATCCGCCTACGCGCACCGTAGATAGCTCGGACACGTATTGGGGGAAAACCATCAAGGATCCTTACCGCTGGCTGGAGAACATCAAGAGCAAAGAAGTGGAAGACTGGTTCAAGGCTCAGGCTTTGTTGAGCGACAGTCTTTTGAACAGAATCCCGGGCAGGGATTCTCTGGTTAAAGAGTGGATGTCGCTGGACTCGCTCAAACCCGCAAACTATTCCGAGATCGTCTTCGAGGCAAACAGGCTCTTTTACAGGAAGACCAGGGGCGGCGAAAACATCGGTAAGATTTATTGGCGCGCAGACTGGGACGGGGACGAGAAACTGCTGTTCGATCCCGCTACGTATCAAAAGGGGGTCGTCACGACCGTTGTCAGCTTTGTCCCCAGCTACGACGGTAAGAATGTAGCGTTGGCGTTATCCTCCGGGGGAGCCGAGGTTTCCGAGATTCGGATTCTGAATGTCGATGACGGAACACTTTATCCCGAGAGCATTTTCCCGACCCGCGGACCGATTTGCTGGACGCTGGATAATATGTCTCTCGTTTACTTGTGGCAGAAGAGCGCCGACAACAAGAGTCCGGATTTCGAGCTGAACCTGAAAACGAAATTGCACGAGATTGGCGCAGACACATCAGGCGATATCGACTTCTTCAGCAACGGGAGTTACCCCGAGCTCAACATTGCCCCGAACGAATTCCCCATCGCCGTAATGGACGAAACATACCCCGATTACGTCTTCGGATATCTTTATACCGTTCAGCCGGAGATGCGAGTGTATTATGCCCCTGCGAGGGAAATGGAGAATTCCAGGATCGACTGGAAGGTTCTCTGTACCCAGTCGGACAGCCTGGTACGCGGGATGGAGTTTCACGGCGACAGAGTCTACGCGATCACCCTCAAACAGGCCCACAATTACAAGCTCGTCTCGACACGCATTGACCATCCCGATTGGGATCATGCGGAAACTGTTTTGCCGGAGCAGAAAGACGTCTTGCAGTACATTGCCAAGAGCAATGACCATTTGCTTGCCGTTTACTCGAACGGGATTACAGGACGTGTACTCTCTTATCATTTCAACAGCGGGAAGACGACCGAGCTTTCGCTCCCGATGTCGGGCACCGTCGATGTTAGCTGTCCCGACAGATTCGGCAACCGGTTTCTCGTTACGATTTCCTCGTGGACGTCGCCGACAAAGTGGTACGATTATGATGCGGACAAGGATTTCTTTGCGGAAAGCGCTTTCAATACCGATATAAAATATCCCGGGTTTGAAAACCTGGTGTCGGAGGAAGTGGAGGTGCGCGGTCACGACGGCACGATGATCCCTCTCTCGATTATTTATGAGAAAGGACTGCACAAAGACGGCAACAACAGCTGTCTCCTGGAAGGATACGGTGCCTACGGTTACAGCGCCACACCTTATTTCAGCATCCGCCGGTCGATTGCCCTGAAGGGGGTCGTGCTCGCATACGCACACGTGCGCGGCGGCGGCGAGAAGGGAGAATCGTGGTACAGGGCTGGATACAAGACGACGAAGCCGAATACGTGGAAGGATTTCATTTCTTGTGCAGAATACCTGGTTAAGGAGGGGTACACTTCCCCCGCCAGGCTTGCCGGCATGGGAACGAGCGCCGGCGGCATACTCATCAGCCGCGCGATTACCGAACGGCCCGACTTGTTCGGGGCTGCGATCTGCAACGTAGGCTGTGCAAACGCCATACGCATGGAGTTCACGCCGAACGGTCCCCCGAACATTGCGGAGTTCGGGACGGTGAAAGACTCGCTGCAATGTCTTGCTTTGTATGAGATGGACGGCGTGCAGCATGTGCAGCCGGGCGTGAAGTATCCTTCCGTGATTTGTGTCGCAGGCTGGAATGACCCGCGCGTTGTCGCATGGGAGCCGGGAAAATTCGCGGCTGCCCTCCAGCAGGCGACTGGCTCGGGCAAGCCGGTACTCATGAAGGTGAACTACGAGAGCGGGCATTTTACCGAAGAGAAAATGGTGACTTTCCGGAATTTCGCTGACCAGTATTCCTTTATTCTCTGGCAGACCGGTCACCCCGGTTTTCAGCCTCTCGAATAGAGACCGGCAAATGTCTGCAGTGATAGTACCCGCGACGATTGGGAAAGTTGACTGCGACTCACTTCTAAAGTGAGTCGCGGTTGTAAACGCACTATCTCCTCCTTCGTCTCCCCGTATTGCGTTTTCCCGTTCTCCCAGCCCCAGTCTCCTTCTTTTCTCCAGCCATTTTCTTCAGTTGCTTTGCTACGAGTCCGAATACCGAATCATTCTCGTATTTTCCTTTCGGATCCTGCTTGCCGGCCGGTCTGCCGGTCAGTATCTCTATCCCTTCATCAATCTTCTCTACCGGGTAAATGTGGAATTTCTTCTCTTTCACCGCTTGTACGACTTCGTCGCGCAGGACGAGATCCTTCACATTCCTTGTCGGTATGATGACTCCCTGGTCGCCGGTCAGTCCCTTCGCCTTGCATACCTGATAGAATCCCTCGATCTTCTGGTTCACTCCGCCGATCGGCTGTATGTCGCCCTTCTGGTTCACGCTTCCGGTAACGGCGATGCCCTGTTTGATGGGCAAATCGCTCAGGCTGGAGAGTATGGCGTAAAGCTCGGTAGATGATGCGCTGTCGCCGTCGACGCCGCTGTACGACTGCTCGAACGCGATGCTTGCCGAGAGAGAAAGCGCCTTCTCCTTCGCGAACCTGTCGCGGAGATAGCCCGAAAGCGTCATCACTCCCTTGTCGTGTATCTTGCCGGACAGGTTTGCGTCGCGCTCGATGCTCGTGATTCCGGCTTTGCCCATCCCGACCGCCGCGGTAATCCTCGTCGGCCTCCCGAATGAATAGTAGCCGATGTCGTAGACTGAAAGCCCGTTGACCTGCCCGACGCGCTCGCCAGTTGTGTCGATCATCAGGACGTCCTGCTCGATCATCTCCTGAATCTTGTCTTCAATCAAATTGTTTCTCTCTATGAGCGAATCGAGACTTCTGTTGACATCTTCGCGGTTAACCAGCCTGTGTGAGTTCTTGCTCGCCCAGAAGTTTGCCTCCCGCAGCAGATCGGCAATATCGCTGAACCTGGTCCAGAGTTTGTCCTGCCTGCCTGCCCGCCGCGCCGCAAACTCTATCACGGCTGCGACGCCGGACTTGTCGAAGTGCATCAGCTTCTCGATCCTGCAAATGCGGGCCACGAATCGAGCGTACTCGTTTATCTTCTGGGGGTCGAGCTTGACTTCGCTGTCGAAATCCGCCTTTACCTTGAATATCTTCTTGAAATCTTCTTCAGCATCGTAGAGTATATTATAGATGTAAGGATCGCCGATGAGGATGACCTTGACGTTGATTTCGATCGGCTCGGGTTTCAGCGCGAGCTGGCTCACCTGGAAAAAGGTGTCGAGAGGCTGAATCTCGAGTTTCCTGTACATCAGCGTACGCTTGAGCGCCTTCCAGACTCCGGGTTCCGTCAGTGCATCGAGCGCGTTTAACACGATGAAGCCGCCGTCCGCCCTCAACAGGGCACCGCCTTTTATCTTCATATGGTCCGTCTGGAGGAACCCGCGCGCGTCCACGGTCCGCTCTATCGTGCCGAACAGGTTCGTGTAAGTCGGGCTCGTCTCAATTACGACCGGGCAAGGTTCTTTCCCGGTGTTATCCTGGATGACGTTCACGCGATAGACGATGAATGGATCAGTCTCGGGCCTCTGCGGCGGCGGGGCACCAGGCGGCATTTCCGTATCCTGTTCCTCAACTCTTTTGAAAATCTGTATGTTGTTGAGCGTGTGTTCCTGTACAAGCTTGAGGTAATCCAAGACCTGCTGGTTGTTCTTGTGCCTGCTTTCGAGTTCATCGAATATCAATCCCACGACACCTGCGACGGTCTGCCGCTCCATCTCCTCGACCTTTCTCATCATCTCCCTTGCGAGTGCAGAACCCTTCCTTGCAACGGCGACGAGCTCCTTCCTGTGCTCCTGGAGCTTCTGCTCGATTCCCGAATACTCCCCGCGGGTAATCTTCCCATCGGCGGCAAGCTGCTCGAGCTCCTCGATCGAGATGGGTTTGCCCATGAAAGTTGGAAAGACCTGCGGCTGGGCCACCGGGCCGATCTGTATCGGGACCAGCGCGAAGCCGTCGCTTTCGATCTTCTTCTGAAATTCCTGCAGGAGAGCCTTCTCGCGTTTCTCAAAACCGTCTACGATCTTGTCCCTCGAGTCGGTATAGGCTTCGCCGGTGAGAAGCTCCGGAATCCTCCTCCTCAGGTATCGGACGGTCGCGCTGAGGTCATCATTGAACTTGCTTCCATGTCCGCGCTCGAATTCAAGGAGGTGAGGATTGTCAGGCTCCTTGAAATTGTAAACGTAACATCTGTCGGGAGATGGGGTACACTCCGTCGTGATTTCTTCGAGCAGCCGTTTTATCGTGGTCAACCTTCCTGTGCCGGCGATCCCGCTTACAAATACGTTGTAACCCGGACTCTTTATCTCCACACCAAATTGCAGCGCCTTTACGGCTCTCTCCTGTCCTATAATAGCATCGATGGACTCCAGCTCTTCTGTTGAATTGAAATTGAGTTCGCTCTCCGGGCAGTGCCAGGTAAGCTCATCCGGAGTCAGTTCACGATATTTCTTCACGTTTTTCAAGATGCAGCCGCCTTTTTTTTAATTTATCGGTGGAACAGGTGAAAGACAATGGAACAGCAGGTCAAAAGGCAAAAGCTTGCCCCGAGCGGATGCGAGAGACTTTCTGCGTGCACCGGGATGGAGGGAAGATGGAAAGAGCTTGTTAAATGAAACCGATCGGTGAACACATTGATCTGGAGGAAAAATGTGTTTGTTTCGTAGCGAATTCCGGATAAGGTTCCAGTCACGCATCAGAACCAAATGAGTAGTCATTCCGACCAAGTGAGTCTTGACGAAGTCAAGGTGAGCGCGCGGAGGAATCTTATATGGGATAACACAATTTCAACATTTGAGGCATTTCACGGTAGTTTGTCACATTGAAGCGGGATTGGTAACCTTGCGAAGGTTGCGGCGCAAAGGCTTTGATACCTTCGCCAGGCGTGTTGCCAATTGAGCGACTTACCGTCAAAAGTTGAATCTTAAAGACGATTTGCGAACATTGTTGCAGTCGACAACTTTTGCGGGTCTCGTGGGTTATTTAGATATAGGCTCGCAATCCTTCGGGAGTTTAATGAGCTGAGAAGATTCGGAAAGGGAATCGTGCCGATTTCTGAAGACAGGGCGGAGTTCATGGCGGCTTACAACCATCACAAAACCGGCGTCTATCGATTCTGCTGCAGAATGCTCAACGACAGGGAAGGGGCAAAGGACGTTGTGCAGGACGTATTCATCAAATTCTTCCAGAACGTCAACCGGTTCGACGGCGAGACGTCGGTCAAAGTCTGGCTGTACAAGTCGGCGAGGAACAAGTGTCTGAACATGATCCGGGACAGGGGAAAAATCCGCAACCTCGGCGGGGACGGTGACGAATTGCAGGAGCTCCTTTCAAGCGATCCCGAATACAGCGATTCTCCGCAGATGCTAAGAAAACTGCTGGACGATCTCCCCGCTGACTACCGTGAGGTGCTGGTCATGCGAGAATGGAACGGGCTCAGCTACGCGGAGATTGCGGAGGCGCTCGATACGACTGTGTCGGCAGTGAAGTCGAGACTGTTCAAGGCGAGAAAGATGGCAAGTGAAATCTACAAGAAGCTTTATGGAGATGTGTGAAATGAACTGTGACTTCGTGCAGGAAAGGCTCAGCGCTTTCCTCGACCGTGAGGAAAGCACAGATAACATAGAGGCCGCTCTCTCCCACCTTTATGGCTGCGAGAGCTGCCAGAATTTTTTCAGCACAGCGGTGAAACTCCATTCACTGGCGAGCGACGACAGAATGAGCTATCCGGCCGGCCTTGATGAATCGATTTCCCGGAAGATAGGACGCAAGCAGAACACGAATGCGTTGGGCTATCAATTGAGAATTCCGGTTTATGTTGTGTCTATGGCGGCAGTGATACTTTTAATTGTGTCTTTTGCAATCGGCTTCATGCTGCAGGAGAACATGCACCGGGATGAGATTAATGCGATTCTGAAAGCGGTGCCGTCGCACGTAGTGTACGGGATGCCGACGCAGGTAGTTTATCCGGTGTCGATCCGCGATTCGAAAGGTGCAATGAGATGAACAGCAAACCGAAGATCGTTCTGTTGTCTATCCTGATGTTTCTATCCGCGCCGGATATCAGAGCTCAGGCAAAACTTCTCCCCAATTATTCTGTGCCTGATTCATCGGCTCTGCCTCCGGATTTCTTGCCTGTGGAGAAAGAACCACAGATTGTGAAACAGGCCATTGCAAAATATCCCGAGCTTGCACAAAAAGCCGGAATCGAAGGACGGGTTATTTTGAAAGTTTTGGTCGGCAAAGACGGAATTCCGCGCAAAGCAGTTGTTTTGGAATTCAACTTGAAGGCCGAGGATACAACGGCACATCTGGTGAAAGGAGAGGGTTCCCTTGTGAGTCGCGGATTGAAGGTCAGCTATTCTGTTTTTAACCAACCCACAATCGATGCGGCGATGAAGTATAGATTCACACCCGCTATGCTTGACAACAAACCGGTGAGTGTGTGGGTTGTCATTCCGTTTACATTCAAATTGCGGCCGAGCCCTGCCGACAAGATTAAATCATCCGAGTTGGGTGTGCCTCCGGGCCAGGGCCAGCACAAGATTATTGAAAAAGCGGGACTTAATTCAGCTTCAACGTCAAGTGCTACACAACTGGATCGACTCATCTCTTTCTACAATTCCGGGATGAAATATGAGAGGCAGAAGAAATACGTCCAGGCAGTGGAAAGGTACCAGATGTTTCTCGAAGGGGTAAGGATTGACAATTTGAATCTGGATGAGATGGTAAGGCATGCAAAGTGGATGATTGAGAAGTACGGGAAGATGCCGAAAAAGGGGAAATGATTCATTCGTACCAGGAGGCTTACTTGAAAGCTCTGATCATACTGTTGCTTGCAACCTCCGCCGCAAAGGCGGTGCCGGTTTCTGTCGCCGCAGAAGCCGACAGTCTCAATCGGTTCAGCGATGGTCTTCGCTATTTCAATTCTGCACAATACCGGAAAGCACTCGATGTTTTCGACAAGCTTAGTCCGGCGGATTCGACAGCCCCACTCGAGTATTACCGCAGCGCTTGCCTGTACCAGATCGGCGACTACCGGAGAAGTCTCGAGTCGCTGGCCGCCGTCGATTCCTCCGACTCCTTGTACCCGCTTGCTTGCTTCTACCGTGCGGTGATAATGATTGCACTTCACAACCCTGCTGAAGCAATCCGGTATCTGGGGATAACTGTTTTGCGGGATTCGACATACAATCCAGCGAGGGTGGAGCTCGTAAATACGCTTTGCGCGATGGACAGGTTTACAGAAGCGGAAGAATTCGTGATGGAGCGTTTCGACGAGCGTGAAGCGATCGCCCTTTGCAATGGGCTTCTTGATGCACGCAAGTACGAAGACGCTTTTCCGTTCATTGCCAGACTGCTCACGGCCGACTCCACAAACGCCGCTGCAAAACTCATGCTCGCCGAAGTTTACTATAATACTAACAAGTATCCCTACGCTGCCAAAGAGTATTCGGGAGTGTTGCAGACTTTTGGACCATCACCATTCGTCATAAAGAGACTTGCATTGTGTCACGGCAAAATGAAAGACAAGGCAAACCTCGAGACCGCCATCAGCCTGATGAACCGCTACCTCTCGTTGTCCCAAGACACGACTTCCGAAGACATAGGCAACATCGGTCTGTGGTATTATAATCTGGGAATTTACGACTCCGCGGAGAGTTTCTTCAGATATGAAGTGAAGCTGGATCCGAGGGATCCGCAGGCGCAGCTGAACCTCGGTCTGGCCCTCATGCAGCTCAACCAGCCAAGGGAAGCCATCAAGACGATGCAGATTGCCTATTCGCTCTCAAAATGGACGCTGTCGTTCAATCTCTCTATTTTGAAGAGTCTAGCCGCAGCCGAACTTCGTGTCAAAGGATATAGAGAAGCAATCAGCACTTATCGGAGGGTGCTCGAAATCGATCCCGAAGACGCGGAGGCGGTTTACGGGCTCGGTTTAGCTTACGATCAGTCTCATCACGCCAGGGAAGCAATTTATTGGTACCGGAGATTTCTCAAGTCGGACTCGGGAGTCAGTAAGCCTTTTGCTGAATACGCGACCCGCAGATTGCGTGAAATTTCTCCGAAGAAGTAAGAACAGTTGAAGATCACGAGATCGGGTTCTTCTGAATTCGAGTGTCGCCATTACAAGGAGAAATAGGGATGAAACTATTAGTCTTTATGATTGCGCTGATTCCTTTGGGGTCGCGTAGCTTTTGTGCAACGACCACACCACCGGAAACGATCAGTGTGAAAATGGCGCTGGTCGAAGGTGTTCCGAAGGGGCCCGCCTTCTTTCCTTATCAATTGCCTCGAATGAAAAAGTCGGACTCGGTCTACACGGCTGTCGCTAAGAACTACGCCGTAATTTCTGACGGTCTGTATGAGATTAATGACCGGTCGTATTTCGTCTTCTTATGCAAAGATTCGGCCGGAACTTACCTGCTTGTCCATTCAGCCGGCGAGACAGGCCACGCTGCAATTAAACGTTATGAGCCAAGGGTTTTGGAGAATGGAAGTGTTGAGTTTACCGGTGTTAAAATCAGCCGGATATTCTCAAGCATTCCCTCGTATTCGGTATTCCTCAGGATTGTTTATGACAGGAAGGACTCTGCTCTGACCGCGTTCGCCGATTGGTACAGGGAGGGTGAATTCTCGTTCCAGGATGATCAATATCATTTGATACTGTACAAGGGCTTCTACCCAGGGTATGAATTCATCCTTGACTATAACGACTATCTTGTGATCGATGCGAACCACGATGGTATTTTTGATCCCCTGGATGAAGGCGGCCCGTTCTATTCCCAATTTCACATTGGCAGATATGTCTACAGATTGACGCAAGTGGATTCACTCGGGCGCGATCTGACTCTGACTTACTCAGGAGTCGACAGCGTGACGCTGAACATCGGAGATCATGTTCCTCCGCTCGCAATTAGATCTCTCGACGGGTCTGTCGACTCGACAGTTTGCGGAGAAGGGAAGGTTACACTGATTGACTTTTGGGCGACATGGTGCGGGCCTTGCGTGGCGGAAATGCCGAAACTGGAAAAGCTGTACAGCGAGTATGCTCCGCATGGCTTTGAGATAATAGGAATTGCCTCGGAAGGCCAGTCGGTGTTTTACCCACGAAAAGCAGTGAATGATTTTCTTCACGAGCACGGATTACCATGGCGCGTTGCGCTGCTTAGCGACAGTTCAAACAAAGAGTTGGGCAGGCGTTTCGACGTGAACTATGTTCCAAAGCACATTCTCGTGGACCGCGACGGGATTATAAGAGGCATGGGCGTCGAACTGACTGACAAAATTCCGGAGAAGTTAGTACCGAAATTGTTAGGGATTCCCCATCGGTGAATCAAACGACTAGAAATATGAAGAAGAATGTCTTGGGAGCTTATTCTGTTCGTTTGCATCTCCATACTCAGGATCGGACAGGAAAGGGCAACGAGTTTAATGAACCTTCGGTCTATTCCGTAAGTGCGTTTTGTGTATTCAAGTGCTTGCAGGAA
>JAJYOS010000165.1 GCA_021796055.1 Bacteroidota bacterium | reverse complement strand
GACGGCGATGCAAGAAGTGCGCGAGAAAGGCGAGGCCGCCCAGCTGGCTGCACGCGAGGCGGAAGAAGCCAAAGCACAGTCCGAGGAACAGTCTGAATACCTGTCACAAAGCGTGGAAACTATCCTTGGCGAGATGAATGAGTTCGCCGACGGTAACCTCACCGTTAGGCTCGATATTGAGAAGGACGACGACATAGGCAAGCTCTTCGCAGGGTTCAATAGGTCTGTGGCAAACATCCACCGGATGATCCAGCAGCTTCAGGAGTCCATCGAAACGACGGCGAGTGCCGCCACACAGATAAGCAGCTCCAGCGAGGAACTCGCGGCCGGCGTGCAGGAGCAATCGGCGCAATCCAGCGAAGTCGCCGCCGCCGTGGAAGAGATGACGAGAACGATCATCGACAACTCAAACAATGCAACCCGAACAGCCCAGGTCGCGACGGAGAACGGAAAAATGGCCCAGGCGGGTGGCGAAACAGTCCTGGAGACCACTAAGAAGATGAGGGAAATTGCAGACGTTGTTACCAAATCTGCAGGTACAGTCGAGAAGCTGGGAGTATCCAGCCAGCAGATAAGTGAAATAATTTCGGTAATCGACGATATAGCAGACCAGACAAATCTTCTGGCCCTGAATGCAGCAATCGAGGCGGCTCGTGCAGGCGAGCAAGGCAAGGGCTTTGCCGTAGTCGCCGACGAGGTAAGGAAGCTGGCCGAGCGGACCACGCAGGCAACGAAGCAGATCGAAGAGATGATAAAGGCAATTCAGTCTGAGACGCGGGAAGCCGTAGACTCCATGAAGCGCGGTACCAAAGAAGTGGAGGAAGGGATGAAACTCGCAGACAAAGCGGGCGAAGCGCTGGAGAAAATAGTCTCGGAGACGCAAAAGTCTGTCGACATGATAAATCAAATCGCAGCAGCGAGCGAGGAACAGTCATCAACGAGTGAACAAATCTCCAAGAATGTCGAGGCCATCTCGTCTGTGTCGAACGAATCCGCCGCCGGAGTATCACAAATCGCACGCTCCGCCGACGATTTGAACAGGCTTACGGAAAATCTCAGAAATCTCGTCTCGAAGTTTAGGGTCGATAACGCACGCAAACTGGAAACAGACACCCGGCCGCATAGCGGGAACGGCAATAACCACGGAAACGACCATCAACACAAGACTGCAAAATTTGACTTCGAACGCGCCAAATCCGCCCATCGGATGTGGAAAATGAGGCTAGCAAACGTAATCGCCGGAAGGGAAGAAGTTGACGAAAAGCAGGCCGGAGACTTCCACGGCTGCGAGCTTGGGAAATGGTACTACTCGGACGGCGCCCGCCAATTCAAGGGCAAGACCGCTTTTGAGGAACTCGGCAAGTGGCACGCCGACCTGCACAAGACGGCAGCGTTAATCATAAAGCTGATTGCAAACGGGAAAACCGAGGACGCGAGGGCCAAGCTTTCGGAAATTGACGAATTCAGCAAGCACGTGGTTGTGCTCCTGGACGATCTCAAGTCCGTTTCACAAGTAGGTGCGTAGACAGGCCGTAATACGCACGACAAGCGGGGGATGACATCCCCGCTCGTCGTCATGGTTTCTGATTAGCTGAAATGATTCTCAAACAATCCTGATCATCGGAGAAAATAAAGATGAAAGATACGAAAATTAAAGAGCGGAGCTTTCCTGAATCCGGCGCCGATTCATCGAGACTGTATGACGAATGCCAGCTGGTCGGGTTTCAGGTCGGCTCACAGGAATTCGGGGTCGACATCAAACAGATTCGGGAAATAATAAGAGAGGTAAAACTGGCGACTCTGCCCGACTCTCCCAACTTTATCGAAGGAGTCGTGAACCTTCGTGGAAACGTGACGCCGGTGGTAGACCTCAGGAAGAAATCCGGTTTTGAACGAAGGACACGTCAAAATGAATCGAGGATCATCGTCACGGAACTTAAGGGCGGCCCTGTCGGATTCATGGTCGACAGCGTTACAGAGGTGAGGACGGCAAAAGCTGAAACAATCGAATCAGTACCGGCCAGTGCCGTGAAAGTAAACACTCGCTACGTGCGTGGAATTGCCAAGCTTGAGGAAGGGCTTCTGATAGTCCTTGACCTTGAGAAGGTGTTGTCCTTGGATGAAGCGGTACAAGGATCTCGAATAGGAGAACCAGAGGCTACGTAAGGTTGTTTATCGAGTATATCTGCGCCAAGAGAAAGTGTCTCCTCCCACTTTTTGGGGGAACGCAATCTGAACTCGACCCAGATTCAAAGTGTGTCTACTATCGGGTCCTTGATGCACTCCAAATGGCCACCACCTTTGTCTTGGCCCTTAATCTGTGGCCAAAAAACGGGTAAACTCGTGCAAGGAATTTTGGATTCCTGGGGGAAATTACGCTATCTTGCGGTTGTTTGCAGCGTGTCGAAAGCACAACTGTCAATCTTCCTCAAGAAAGTCCTGGAGGCAACCGTCATGAAGCCATTCGCACTAGTTTTGTTTACGGCATCGACCATCTATGCGGCAGTTCCGGTGATGCAGATGCCGTCTCCAACTGGCCAGCAGTGGGAGGTTTATGAGCTGACCTTTAACGATTCGACATTTTACCCGAATCCATTCTGGGATGTAACAATCTACGCCTATTTCAAGTCTCCGGGCGGAATAACTTATAGAATCCGTGGTTTCTATTACGACGCCTCAACGTGGAAGACCCGCTTTGCACCCACTGAGACTGGCCAGTGGACTTTTGAAGTGAATTACATGCGTACTCAGGACACTGTAAACTTCAGCGGTTCATTCATGGTTGCGAACGGGTCAAGCCATGGATTTATTCGGGTGAGCCAGTCAAATCCGAACATGTTTTCATACACCGACGGGACCAGTTTTCTTCCAATCGGCGTGAACGGTCACACTCCCGCAGTGACTGCGGCTTATCTGGGAATACCACCGGGACCTCAGCAGGTCCGATCAATGTGGGATTCTCTGGAAGTGCACGGGGTGAATACCTACAGGCTGTATATGTTTAACCAGGAGGCATTTGCCGACTCATTCTCCTGGAATACCGACGAAGGCATGGCAAATCTTGTTTACAACACCGACAGTCTGGACATGTACGACCTTCGTGTAGGTAAGCTGATGGACAGGTGGTTTCAACAGGCATTGGCGCACAACATTAACGTTTATCTGAACATGTTTGTCCTTTTCGATGTTAGCTCGTATCCTTTCAATACATCACCGTGGTCATCCTCAAGCGGCGGACCATTTACGGATAGCAACGCCCCGTATGCATCTGCAACCGGTACTGGTGCGCAGTTAGAAGAAGACTATTACACCTACGTGGTGAGTAGATGGGGGGCCTACAGGAATTTGTTCGGGTGGGAATATGATAACGAGTATGGCTATTATAGTCTGCCTCCATGGATAGCCATGGTCGACAGTGTAATCAGAGCCAATGATCCCTATGGGCGTCCACATTCCGTATCGTTCTGGAATTACTCTTACAGCAGCGCAAGTCCTGTAGACTCGCTGCCCGGCATCAACGTGACGGACGATCATCTTTATGCTTCCAACGGTTGGACTGAATTCGATATTGATTCAGCTGCGAACGCACAAAGTATCAGTCGCTATTGGCAATATAAGAAGCCGGTAATGTTCGGAGAATTCGGCAGCGGTGACGCCACTTACGGCCCGTCGTGGCTTGTATTCATCCGGGCGGGATACTGGGCGGCATTTACCGGTGGTGGTTACCCCATCTTGTGGTGGTCTGGTGATTTTACGACGGCGGGAACTGCCTTCAATCAGGCCGAACTTGAACTGGTAAATGCTGCCAGGAGCCTGTCTTCGGAACTCAGCGCTCTTTCGAGTTTGCGTCCGGCCAACGACGTGACAGTTACGAGCATGCCCACATTTGTCCGGGGTTACACATTGCAGGGTGACTCTGATGTTGTAGTGTATTTCCGTGCGTTCACGAGCGATACGGCTCAGATCGCGGGTCTTTCATGTACTTTACGGCTTCGGGGAATTGCAGGAAAGCAATGGAAAGCAGTCTGGATCGATCCGGTGACCGGGGATTCAATAGCTGAGTCGTCAGGTATAAGTCCTGATGATACGCTGAAGTTGAGTGCCCCATCGTTTGAAGCTGACATCCTCCTGCACGTCAAAGTCGCGGGCGCAGCAACTTTTGTTCGGGACGGGGAAAACGGTTCAGTTTCGGGATTCAGTCTTGATCAGAACTTTCCTAACCCGTTCAACCCAACTACAGTTATCAGCTATCGGCTTTCAGCGGTCAGCAATGCCAAGCTGGAGGTGTACGATATATTGGGAAGAACGGTCAGGACGCTGGTCGACGGGCGGCAGTCCCCCGGAGAACATTTGGTGGTATTCGATGCGGCAAATCTTCCCAGCGGAGTCTACTTCTATCGGCTGCAGGCAGGAGCTTTCAGCCGAACGAGAAAACTTCTCCTCCTTAAATGAGTGCCGAGAGAAGCTGTTCCCCGGCTATCTGGATGAGGAGGGAGAGGCGTTCTCCCTCCAAGGTTTCGGACAAGGTAAAATGGTATGCGGCAAGGCGCTCACTTGAGTGGAAATTTAGCGACCATTCACCTCTGAACACTACTGATCAGGGAGAACTGGTCACTGGGGAAGTGGGTAGTGTACCATGATGTGAGAGCAGTCATAAAAAAGGTCTGTCACAAATCCGTCACAACTTTTCAAAAACCTTCAAAATCCGTACTGGCGGACGGGTTCGAACCGTCGACCTCCTGATCCACAGTCAGGCGCTCTAACCAAACTGAGCTACGCCAGCGTCACACAAACTTGCAACATAATTTAACGAAAGACCGCCAAAAGCTCAACGTTTTTCGAGCGGTTTTTGGGATGGGACGCGGGGATGTATTCGCTCGGCCCTTCCGATTTCTTCCCTGTCTCCGCGTTTCCGACCGTCATGGGCTTCGCTCAAAATTCCGTAAGTTCCAATCTTGTGCACCCTGAGATTGTGCGCAAAAAGTCTTGGATTTTCTCTGTATTGCGTTAGAAGTGCACAGAGCCTGTTCTGAAGGGCGAGCATGGAGTCCTCGCTGCCCACAAAGTTTTGCATCATCATAGAGAATACAAGCGTGTCTCCGGGAACCACCACGTATCCGGAGAGTGTGCTTACGCCGCTGATTGACCCGGTCTTCGCATGCACTCTGCCTCGGACAAAGTCCTCGCTCATTCTGTCGGAAAGTGAACCGTCATATCCAGCTATCGGAAGACTGTGAAAGAAAATATCCGAAGTGCTCTGGTCGAGCATGTGAGTCAACACTTTTACAATCGCGTTCGGAGTGATCAGGTCGTAGTGAGAGACGCCCGAACCGTCCACGATGTAATATTGTGTGGAGTCGACACCGCATTCTTCAAGGTATTGCTTCTCATCGGCGATGCCGTTCTCAGCGCTCCCGATTTCGCCGTAAACTTCGGAAGGGACTTCCCGCAGGAAGCATTCTGCGCCGAGATTGTCGGAGATCTTATTCGTGTAGGTGACTACGGTATCGATTGAGTGTCGGTAAGTGAACAAGTTCCTCAAGTCGAACGGATCGCGAACGTCCCGTGTCACCACGAGCTTACCGCGGATGTTCACCCCGTACTTCAGCAGAAGTTCCTTCAACACCGTCCCGAAATAATGGGCCGGATGCCTGACGGAAAAATCGTAGGTTGACGGCGTGAGGTCCCCGGTATAAGTGCCGCCGACGTAGATCGTGTTCGTATTGTTTACCATAACTCTGGTAACATAAAGGCTGTCAGTCGGGCCGGGAATGGCAGTGCATGCAATCTTCACAAAGTCCGTCGACGGGTCGGTTGTGACCAGTAATTTGTGCATGAACGGATCTAGGGAGACATTGACGGTGATCGTGTTATGGTCGAGGCAGGTAGGGCTGATGAACATGGCAAACGACGCCGGCTCATCGTCCCACATCCAGCCGTTTCCCCATTGAAGCGAGTCGAACTTCGCAATATCGATCACGAGATTTCCGTCGACGTATTTGATTCCGCTGTTTGAAATGTTACGGGCGGATGAATCAAGGTCTGCATAACTGAGAATTGGGTCGCCGCCTCCAACTGCAACGATATTGCCGAAAAGAGTATCTCCCCTTTGAACCCCGGAGGCTTCGAACTTCGTCTTGAAATTGTAGCTTCCGCCGAGGTTTTGCAGGGCGCAGGAGGTCGTCACGATTTTCAGGTTGCTTGCCGGATGGAGAAGCAGGTGCGAGTAGGAGTGATAAAGCGTTCTCCTTTGTCTTCTGGAGTACACTTCAATCGCCTTTATCGTCCCCCGCGACTTAGAATGCCCTACTATGAAACCTATTTCCTTCTTCAGAAGGTATTCCGATCTGGTTTCTCTGGTGCGAGATGATGCGGTCAGGGCGGTTGAAAAGAAAGCGATGATTGACAGAAGGATGTACTTATTGAGTCTCATTTTTGCGGTCTACCCAGCTTTCTATAAAGTGTGCTTTTGTTTATTTTTAGAATTTCCGCCGCTTCAACGTAATTGTTGTCATGCTCTTTGAGGACGCGCTTGATATACTCGCTCTCCAGTTCCTCGAGACTGATGTTCGGCGGAATCCTGTTCGCCCATTCGTCGTCGACTTTTCTAGTTGTCGGGAGGTCGGTATCGGATAATGTGAGCACCGGGCCGGCTGCGAGCGCAATAGCCCTGTCGACGAAGTTCTCGAGCTCACGGACGTTGCCCGGCCAGTCAAGGTTGAGAAGCTTCGAAGAGAGGTCTTCCGACATGCCCGTCACCTGCTTGTTGTGCCGCCGGTTATACTTGTTTATGAAAAATTCGATGAGGAGGGGAACGTCCTCCTTGCGCTCGCGAAGCGGGGGAAGTTCTATCTTGATTACGCTCAACCTATAGAACAAATCTTCTCTGAAAAGTTTATCGTGTACCAGTTCTTCGAGGTTTCGGTTTGTGGCGGCAATTATTCTGACGTCCACGATCTTAGATGCCGTACTTCCGATCCTCCGCACCTCATGTTCCTGCAGGACCCTCAATAGCTTCGGCTGAAGGAGAAGTGGAATCTCGCCCACCTCGTCGAGGAACAGCGTGCCCCCGTCAGCTTCAGTGAAGAAGCCGTCCCGCGCGAAGAGGGCCCCGGTGAACGCCCCTTTTTCGTGTCCGAACAGTTCCGCCTCGAGCAGCTGTTCCGGGATGGCCGCAACATTGATGGGTATGAACGGCCTGTCGGCCCGGGGGCTGTTTATGTGTACGGAGCGGGCAACTATCTCTTTTCCCGTTCCGCTTTCGCCTTGTATCAGAATACTCGAATTTGTCGGAGCGGCGCGCCCTATGATCTTGAAGACTCGCAACATCTTCTCACTCTTGCCGACAACATTGGAGACATTGATCTCGTCGCGCTTGCCACCGGCTCCAGTTTGGGCATCAGCATTAATGTGGTAATGCGAGACCGCATTCGAGACAACCAGCCGTATCTCATTCAAGTTAAGCGGCTTGCTGAGATAATCGAATGCTCCGCTCTTTATCGTGTTTGCCGCCGCTTCGAGTGTACCGAATGCGGTAATGAGAATGACCGGAAGCGTCGGCTTGAGTTCAAGGATGCGGTTCATTAGTTCTGTGCCGTTCATTGTCGGCATCATGACATCCGTTACAACAGCCGAAAAAGTAAGTTTCCTGATTTTCTCGAGTGCCTCAACAGGGTCGGAGAAAGTCTCAACTTCGTATGCTGGAGACAGTGCCTCCCTCAGAAGCTCGAGTGAGTCAGCGTGATCGTCTATTACTGCAATCTTATCTTTCATGACATCAACGGAATTATTAGAGAAAATGTGGAGCCTTCGTTCGAGGTTTTTGAGAGGAATATCCGTCCGCCGTGGCGGTCGACAATTTCCTTGCAGATTACCAATCCTATCCCGTTGCCGTTGGGTTTTGTGCTGTTGATGAAATCGCTGAAGAGTTGACCGACGATCTCCTGAGGAACGCCATTGCCATTGTCCGATACGTCGAACCTTAAGTTTCGGTATCCTTGGTTCTTATCCTCATACACATTAACCGTTATCCTGCCGGAGGATTCCGTGTCTTTCTTTGATTCAATGGCATCGATAGAATTATTCAACAAATTTATGAGAACCTGTTGGATTTGCACGGGGTCCACGTCCAGCACGGCCGTCGGGGCGTCCAACGAGACGACAAGGGTTATCGATTTGTCGCTTAACTTTGGATCCATTACCAGCTTCGTCTCCTCGACAAGGTTCTTGAGAACCACTCGTTGTTTTGACGGCATTGCGATTTTCCGCGCCTGAAGAGAACGATTTATGATGCCGATCATGGTCTCAACCTGACGTTCGATAACTCTTAGCTTCTTCTTGCCGCTCTCAGGTATGTTGTTCTCCATCATTAGCTGGACCGAAGTGTAGATTGCGTTGAGCGGGCTACCGAGTTCGTGTGCAAGTTTAGAAGCTACCTTGCCGAGCGACGCCTGGGATTCGAACAAACGGAGCTTTTCCTGCATGGCCATGATTTCGTTGCTTTTCTCACGCAGCGATTCCGTAGCCACTGCAATTTCTCTTTTCAGCCGATCATTGTATTCTTCCTGTCGTCTCACTTCCGATCTGCTGATCTCATGCGCCCGCTGGAGTTCGGTCATCATCTCGTTGTATATCGATGAAAGCGTGCGGAACTCCGCCCCGGAACTAAGTGACAGCCTCATATCCATATCTCCCGCCGCAGCATCTCGCATCGCCTTTTCGAGATCGCCGAAGGGTCTCAGAAAGGTCAATCTCATCGCGAAGAGGAGGAGGAATGAGGCGAATACGCTGACCGCAAGGGTTATCGTCGCTCCTATTACTTGGCTGCGCCGGACTGTCTGCCTGACACTCCTCAGGGTAACCTCAGTCACTGCGTATCCCCAGACCTGATCTTTGTCCCGCAGCAGGACCGAGTAGGAATACAATGAATTTCCATAACGAACGGAAGCTACCGGTGTCTTCTTCAGGAAATCGTTCACGAGGGTGCTTCGAACGAAAGCGAGGTGATTGGCTTCGGGGATTTTTCCGGCTGAAGCAACGAGAGATAGTGAATCCGGGCCTACTCGCCGGAAGAAGGCGATAAATTCAGCTTCATGGAGGAGTCGTAGGGCCAGCCTCGCGTTCACTTCGAGTGTGAGAGTGTCGGTTTTCATGGTGGAACGCGTTGCAAGATTAAACTCGGCGGCGATCAGTTGAGCGCTGCTTTCCGCATCGCGGAACAACATTTTTTCCGTGGCGATTGAGTTGAAGTATGTGATCAACAAACCCGCCGCAAACAGGATAAGTACCACTACTGCAGTAATTCTCGTTCGCAGGGAAAGGGTTGGCATTGCTAATTTCACAAAAAAATATAGTTTTTGGGGAGCTTGGGTTCAAGTTTCCACCGAAACGCTTCAGGTAGCGGAGTGAACTGCCGGTGCAATGGCGCGGGGCGTGAACCATCATGTTACGAAGATTGTTCTCTCTTTGTTAAATTATCGAAGGAAATCTGCGTGACTCTTCAGCAATTTTTCAGAAACAACCGCATTTAGACGAGGCAATTCAAAGGATGAGTGAATCTACGGAAGTGAGCCAGGAAACAGATTTGGTTCTCGAGGGCGTGCGCACGCATAACCTTAAGAATATTACGGTCAGAATTCCTAAGGGAAAGATTACCGTGGTAACGGGTCCTTCCGGGAGCGGGAAATCCAGCCTCGCGTTCGACACTATCTACGCCGAAGGGCAGCGGAGATATATAGAGAGCCTTTCCGCTTATGTTAGACAGTTCCTGGAGCGCATGGAGAAGCCTGATGTCGACACCGTCCGCGGCATCTCGCCTACAGTTGCAATTGAACAGCGGCGCCTCAGCAGGAACCCC
>JAJYOS010000164.1 GCA_021796055.1 Bacteroidota bacterium | reverse complement strand
ATCGCCAAGCCTGTACGCCGGCGTGCCCTCGCGGGGCGAATACTTGAACATGTAGGCACCGTCATATCTGACTTCTTCCATCAGACTCAATGTCTCCTTGTGCTCGCCTTCAGTCTCGGTTGGAAAGCCTGATATTATGTCCGTGGATAGCGCGACACCAGGGATCCGCGACCTGATTTTACTTACGAGGGCGAGATAGTGCTCTCTCGTGTAGGTCCGGTTCATCGCTTCAAGAACCCTGGTCGATCCCGACTGGACCGGGAGATGTATATAGTTGCACAGATTATCGTGAGCCGCTATCGAGTCAATCAGCTTGTCCGACAAATCCTGAGGATGGGACGTCGTAAAGCGGACACGAAGGCCCGGATCGACGTCGGCCACGGCGGAAAGCAAGTCCGCGAAGTCATGGCCGCTATCTATATATGAGTTTACATTCTGACCGAGGAGAGTAATCTCACGGAAGCCCTGCTTCACAAGCTGTTCCACTTCGGCGACAACACTTGTAAGCGTGCGGCTCCGCTCCCGTCCTCGCGTGAAGGGAACGATGCAGAACGTACAAAACTTGTCGCACCCGCGCATTACTGAAATCCACGCGGAGATTCCTTCGCTTCTGAAAGGCGTAACATCGTCATAAGTTTCGGTTCTCGAAAGACGAACCCCTATTCCCTGCGAGCCGGTAAAGGCGCCGTCGACAAGGTCTGGAAGCTTCCGGTATTCATCGGGCCCGACCACAATGTCCACGTTGTGCCTTTGCATCAGACTTGAACGCAGACGCTCCGCCATGCAGCCGAGCACACCGACGACGAGCTCAGGCTTTTCAGCCATCTGTTTCCTGATAACGTTGAGCCTTTGGTGGATTTTCTCCTCCGCATGCTCGCGAACGCTGCAGGTGTTCAACAGCACGACGTCCGCCTCATCTATAGCCTGCGTGGGGGAGTAACCGCTCTTGTTCAAAATACCGAGCACAATTTCAGTGTCGGCGAGGTTCATTTGACAACCGTACGTCTCCACGTAAACTCGTCGGCCCGAAAACTCTTGAACTGATCTATCTTGGATATCCATTTGCGCCAATTTGTCACTATTGAGTGTAAATTCGTCAATAATTTAGTTTTGAGAAGAGGAATAAGCAATCCATGGAAAAATGAAACACAAAAGTGGGCCAATTCGCCTCAAAAGAAAGATCTCAAAGACTTAAAAGCCCACGTCGGGGAGTAACTCCCCCCACGATTCAGTTTTACAATTCATTAAGCCGTGAGCAAGGTTGCCGGTCATCGGACTTGACGGGTTATGCCACGCAAAACGCGCCGAAAAATAGATACGCATAACGTTTGAATTTTGACGGCAGTTCGATATTTTACTAAAAATTCAGGAGTATTAGTGAAAATTGCTGTCCTGTTGGGTGGCAGCTCGCCGGAACGATTGGTTTCGATATCTTCCGGCAGAGGAGTCATAAACGCGCTCCGCGAACTGGGACACGACGTGGTGGCAATTGATCCATCGCTCGGCCCCGATCAGATTTCCGAACTAGAATTACTGTCTCAGGCTGTTGGCGCAAACCCGCCCACGACGGAATTTTTGAGCAGGCTTTCTCACAAGAATTACCTGGCAACGGTCGAATCAAAACTCTTCGACGATGTCGGCCTCGCGTTCATTATTCTCCACGGGAAATGGGGAGAAGATGGGATCGTGCAATCGCTGCTCGAATTGCGGGAAGTCCCCTACACCGGCTCCGGCGTCATGGCAAGCGCGATCGCGATGGACAAGGTGATGTCCAAGAAGCTCTTCGTGCACCATGGCACACCGACCGCCGATTGGTACGACTATAAGGTTAACTCCAGGCGCCGTCCGGATTCGGTGAAACAGGAAATAGCCAAGCTCGGCTATCCAAGCGTCGTGAAGCCGAACGATCAGGGATCATCCGTTGCCATTTCGATCGTCAACGCTGAAAAGGAACTTGACGCCGCGCTTGACGAGGCAGAAAAATTCTCGGACGTCGTCCTCGTTGAGAAGTTCATAAAGGGAGCGGAGCTCACCGTTGGAATACTTGGAGACCAACCTCTCCCGGTAATAGAGATCAGGCCCCACGGCGGATTCTACGATTATCACCACAAATACACGAAGGGTATGACCGATTATCTCGTCCCCGCGCCCATTGAAAAGTCTTTCGCGCTGAAGCTGCAGGAGATGTCGGTAAAGACATTCGCGTCACTGGGTTGCAAGACATTCGGCAGAGTCGATTTCAGAATCGGCGCAGATGGAACTCCCTATTGTCTCGAAGTGAACACCATACCGGGGATGACGGAAACAAGTCTCGTCCCGAAGGCTGCCGCGGCGGCGGGAATCAGCTTCAAGGACCTCATCGGAAAAATCATAGAACTGAGTATCAAGGGAAAATGAAGCTTTTCAACTTCAGGAAATTTCTGAAAGAGCTCTCGCGCAAGAACGCGATTATCCTCCTCATAATTTCCCTGGGGCTTGTCTACATGCTGTTTGATCAGAAGGGGCTCATCCAGAGGCTTCGCCTCGCCGGCGAAAAGGCGTCGCTGGAAAACCGCATCGAACTGCTCCAGAAGCAGAACGCGTCGATGCAGACGGAAATCACAAAACTGCAAACCAGCGACAAGGAAATTGAACGTATAGCCCGGGAGAAGTATTTTATGCACAGGAATGGTGAAGAAGTCATCAAAGTCGAGCCGAAGTGACCCGCGCGAATTGAACCGCGCATCATCGGGCTTATTCTCCCCCCCAAAGTCAGCAATTCCTCTTGCCGAAAGAATTCGTCCACAGAAATTCGAGGACTTCGTCGGGCAGAAGCATCTTGTCGGGGAGAGCGGAACACTCAAGAAAATGATCGATGGCGGCAATATTCGGTCGATGATTCTCTGGGGACCTCCAGGCACCGGCAAGACGACACTCGCGCGTCTAGTCGCATCGAGATTGCAGGCGGACTTCTACCAGATCAACGCGGTCTCTTCCGGAGTTCAGGAATTGCGCGAGATTATATCCACGGCGCGAAATTCGCTCGAAGTCGGACGCCGAACCATACTTTTTATCGACGAAATTCACCGCTTCAACAAGGCGCAACAAGACGCGCTCCTTGAAAGCGTCGAGAACGGGTCGGTGATACTTATCGGCGCGACGACTGAAAATCCCTCCTTCGAAGTCATATCCCCGCTTCTATCGCGCAGCCAGGTATATGTACTCGAGACGCTTGGCGAAGATGACCTGAAGGAGATCCTGAGACAGGCGATCTCACATGACGAAGTAATCGCAAAGATGCGCGGTGATGAAAAGGAGGAAGAGATCATCTCGTCCGACGCGGAAGAAGAAATGGTAAGCCTCAGCGGCGGAGACGCGAGAGTAATGCTCAACGCGCTTGAAGTCGCAATCGATCTTGCCGGCAAGCAGCACCCGCTTCGGTTGACTCTTGAGACTGTCCGCGAAGCTTACCAGATCAGGCACTACAGGTATGACAGGACGGGCGAAGAACATTACAATACAATATCCGCGTTCATAAAGAGCGTTCGCGGGAGCGATCCGGACGCGGCGGTGTATTACCTCGCGAGGATGCTCGAAGCCGGTGAAGATCCAAAGTTCATCGCTAGGCGACTCATCATCCTCGCGTCTGAAGACATCGGAAACGCGGAGCCGTACGCGTTGACGCTCGCGACCGCGTGTTTCACCGCTGTGGATTACATAGGCATGCCGGAGGCGCGCATCGTCCTCGCGCAGGCGACGACGTACCTTTCGAGCTGTCCGAAAAGCAACGCGTCTTACCTCTCCATCGAGAAGGCTGCCGGAGACGTTCGCGAGAAGCCTTACCTACCGGTTCCCCTTCATTTGCGAAACGCGCCGACTAAACTTATGAAGGAGCTCGGATATCACAAGGATTACAAATACTCCCACGATTTCGACGATCACTTTGTGGAACAACAATATCTGCCCGACGTACTAAAGGACAGAATTTATTACGATCCCTCCGAAATCGGTAGAGAAGCGACATTGAAGAAATATCTCGATTCAATCTGGAAAAAAAGGAAAAAGTAGCGTCTCGCGAAAATGGCGGACCTCGGAAAGAAAGAGCCAAATGAACTACATAATCGGAATAGACCTCGGAGGGACCTACATCAAGGCCGGCTCCGTGTCGAAAGAGGGAAAACTACTGAAGGAAGTCTCATTGCCGTCTCAGGGAGAGATCGGTCCACAGGCTGTAGTAAGCCAGATAGCGAAAGCTGTCGACGATTTGAGGAGTCAACACGGTGGTGACAAGCTTCTCGGCGTCGGGATCGGCTCGCCGGGCATCGTCGACCTCGACGGCGGAACGGTTAAATATCCGCCCAACCTTGCAAACTGGAAAGTCTTCAGGCTCGGCGAAGAGGTATCGAAAAAGATCGGAGTCCGTGCCGAAGTCGAGAACGACGCGAACGCCGCCGCGGTCGGAGAACAGAAATTCGGCGCAGGCAAAGGTCTGAATAACTTCATTATGATAACTCTCGGCACGGGTGTGGGCGGAGGTTTCATCGTCGACGGAAAAGTCTTCCGCGGCGAGACCGGCGGCGCCGGTGAGCTCGGACATACAACAATCAACATGGACGGACCTCAGTGCGGATGCGGCAACCGCGGATGCGTCGAGGCATACGTGGGACAGCGACATCTTTCCCGCCGAGTCGCCGAACAACTGAAAAGCCACCCCGAGTCTCTCATCAATAAGCTCATTACAGGTGACCCTGAGAAACTTGAGCCAAAGGTCATCAGCGAGGCCGCGGATCGCGGCGATAAATTCGCGCTCGCCGTCTGGCAGGAAGTAGGAACGTACGTCGGGACGGCGGTGGCGTCGACATTCAATCTGTTTGACATTGGAACTCTCATAATCGGAGGCGGAGTCGCGAAGGCGGGGCGGCCGTTGTTCGACTCGATCGAGGCGACAATTGAAGAGCGAGTGCTCTCGTCCTTGAAGCCGCGCGTGAAGGTAATGAAAGCCCAACTCGAAAACTCTGCGGGCGTCCTTGGCGCGGCAGCCCTGATCGCCGAGTGATATTGCCATCTACCGGAGGACCGGTTCGCTGATTGCTGGTATGCCGTGAAATACACATTAGCCATATTAATTGCCCTTTTCTGCGTCCCAGTTCTCCACGCCGCCGACGGATCTCACGAAAGCTTACCCGGGCAAAAAGCGGGAGGCTTTTCTCCTGACTCGACGCTGAACGATACTTCCCGAACGCGATCGGGGCTTCTTGCCGATTCGGCGTCCGCTTCCGACACGACCGCGGCGCCGGATACATCGGCGACAAACACCGGCATCGACACGGTCGTCACGTACAGCGCGACGGACTCTATAGTCTACTCGATCTCGAACAGGGAGATGAAGCTGTACAAGAAGGGCAACATGCAGTACAGGGACTTCAAGCTCGACGCCGGACACATCGCGATCAACTGGGACAACGCGATACTCACGGCCGAGGGAGTCAAGGACACCGCCGACAAGATCGTCGAGCAGCCAATCTTCACGGACGCCGGAGAGACTTACGACGGCTCTCACGTCTCGTATGATTTCAGAAGTAAGAAAGGGACGGTTTCCGTCGCGAACACGACCATCGACAAGGGCCATTACCATGGTCAGCTCATCAAGAAGTATTCGAAGGACGTCCTGTATATAAAGAACGGGAGGTTCACCACCTGCGACAAGAATCCGCCCGATTACTATTTTCAGAGTTCTAAAATGAAACTGCTAGTCGGCAACGAGATAATTGCCGAGCCGATCGTCATGTATATCGACGGTGTTCCGGTTTTCGCGCTGCCGTTCGGCGTATTCCCAGCGAAGTCCGGAAGGCGCAGCGGGTTGATCACGCCATCCTTCGGTCAGAGCGCAAACTACGGTAGATACCTTTCACATTTCGGTTACTTCTGGGCGATCAACGATTACATGGATTTGACAACGACCGCCGATTGGTGGACGAGGGGAAAGTACGACATAAAGACCGGCCTCCGCTACGACGTCCGATATCAGTTCAACGGAAGCATCTACGCTTCCTACGCGTATCAGGCCACAGGACAGCCTGGAGATCCCGGCAGAACGGTGCAGACGAACTGGGATCTATCCATCAACCATCAGCAGACAATCGATCCGAACACGCAGCTGACCGCGAGCGTAAGGATGAGTTCGCAGAATTACTTTCAGAACACCGCGCTAAGCTATGGCGAACTCCTTCAACAGAACCTCGTGTCGGACGTGACATTGTACAAGAGCTGGCAGGGTTCAGGTAATTCATTGTCGCTCAACCTCCATAGGGATCAAAACCTGCAAAACGGCTCGATCACGGCAAACCTGCCGACTATCACCTTCTCGCACAGTCAGAGCTATCCTTTCAGACCCGCGGCGGACGCGAACAAGCCGCTCGACCAGCTCGCGTGGTACGAACTGATCGGATTTTCTTATAACGGGCAGTTCGAGAACAACACGTCCAAGCTCTACGATACGACTTCATCCACGGGGTTTGACAAGTTCAGCACGTACGGCCTGGATCATTCCATCACCATCAACGCTTCGCCGAAGATCGGTTACTTCACCTTCTCTCCGTTTGTCTCCGTATCGGACATGATGTACCCCTCGCGCACGCTGCTCCATGTTGTCCCGAGCTCGACGGGGCAGGACAGTCTTGTCGGCGAAAAACAGCACGGGTTCTACAATATCGGCTACTTCAACACCGGCGTGTCTGTGAGTACAAGGCTTTTCGGACTGATGAACCCGAACATATTCGGCATCACCGCGTTCAGGCACACACTTCAGCCGAGCGTCACGGTAAGTTATCAGCC
Source organism: Bacteroidota bacterium (assembly GCA_021796055.1). The sequence goes on along the minus strand of JAJYOS010000164.1, from coordinate 3,064 downwards.
GGACTTCTCGAAGCCATTCTGGGATTATTACGGCCACTATTACACTCTAAACGACAGCCAGGTCGCATACAGTTACTTCGGCGGCAACGAGTATCTTTTCGGCGGCGCGCCTCAGGGAGCTTTCGGCGGGATGACATTCTCCGTAAACAACAACTTCGAAGCGAAGGTCAAATCGAGCGATACTTCTCAGACCGAGCAGAAGCTGCAACTCTTGAACTTAGGCCTCAGCATGTCCTACAACTTCCTCGCTCAAGGTTACAATCTTCCACTGTCAGATCTTAGCGTCACGTACCGCACGAACGTGGCAGGTAAAGTAGATATAGGCGGCAGCAGCAGTTTCAGCTTTTACCAATACGACTACGCCGAGCAAAGGAGAATCAACAAGATTCTTCTCGCCGAGGGAAAACTTCCCGACATGACCAACTTCAGCCTGAGTCTATCTACCGCATTCCATGGACAGCGGACGCAAAGCAGCTCGGGCGGTCAGCAACAACATTCCCAGGATTCGCTTCAGGCCGAGCAGAGATACAACTCCTTTTACCAGCAAATTCAGCCGCCGGACCTGAGCATTCCGTGGAATCTGAACCTCAGCCTCAATTTCGGAATAAGCAAGCCCACGCCGGTCTACGTGAATAAATACGCCAGCCTTCAATTCAACCTTGGCTTCAATCTGACGCAGAATTGGAAGATCGGGTTCACAGGAGGCTATGATTTCATACAGCATGACCTCGTCGTCCCGACGGTGACGGTTTACAGAGATCTGGACTGCTGGGAGATGACGCTCGCGTGGAACCCGATCGGGTACTTACGGGGTTTTAATCTTGAAATTAGGATAAAAGCTCCGCAACTTAGAGACATAAAAATAACGAAGAGAGAGTACCAAAATATTGGATTCTGATATAAAAGTCCGGCGCGCGAAGGTCGGAGATGTCCATCAAATCGTCGCACTAATAAATTCATACGCTGAAAAAGGGGAAATGCTTTACAGGTCGCAGAGCCAGGTCCTGCAGCAGGTCAGGAACTACTTCGTCATGGTAACCCCCGGCATGAATTCCTCCGATGGGCACTCCACGGAAGAGACCGTTCTCGCTTGCGGCTCGCTGGACATCACATGGAACGATCTCGCGGAACTCCGCTCACTTGCCGTCAGCGACAAGGTCCAGGGAAAAGGAGTCGGCACCAAGGTCGTCGAGGCGCTCATGGACGACGCCGTCGAGCTCGGACTGAAGCACGTCTTCGCTCTCACCTACAAGCCGCATTTCTTCGAGAGGCTCGGATTCAGGATAATCGATAAGCAGCAGCTCCCGCACAAGGTGTGGAACATCTGCATCGACTGCCTGAAGTTTCCCGTCTGCGATGAAGTAGCGATGCAGATCGAAGTCGAAGAGTGGGCCGGGAAGCGAGCGAGGGCGGAAGTGAAGTAGAAACCGCCTGGCGTCGGCTTGAAACCGCCCCCGGAGATACGGACTGAAAGTCCACGTTGGGAGATTGAGCCACAAAGAAGGCAACGGACAGACAAAGACCGCGAAGAAGAGTGCCGTTCCCACAGCATTATTTCCTCAGCAAACTGGTATCTCCTCCTTTGTTCACTTTGCGGTTATGCTTTTCGGCCAGGTTTCCAGGCGGTTCCGCGAACTCACCCGCTACTTCGCTCCCATTCTTCTGGCCTTCCTTGTTGTTGCTGCTTTGGCCGGCGCCGCGCGCTGGGCCGCGGTCTTGGCAGTTCGGACGGTTATGCCGAGCTTTTCCAGAAGATTCTTCTTTTCGCTCAAAGCCACCCTAGCGATCTTCAAATACTGAGATATCCAGTCGTTAAGCCTTTTCATCGCGGCATTGGCGTCCGAAGTCGCTTGTTGGTTGGCTCCCTTCGCCGCTTCCTGAACATCGTCGGCGTCGTCATAAGCCTTGATCCTGGCGCGTTCCTGAGCGAGCTTCGCGTCGTCGTAACCGCGGGTCGACAGCTTCTCCCTAATCTCCGTATCGCCGGAGGCGTTATCGAAGAGTATATATGCCGCCGATAAGAAGGCCGCGATTGTTCTCGGCATCGGGCGGTCCAGGCCGAGTTTCGCCAGTGACCCCTTGTCGTTCTGGAGTAGTGCCTTCGCGACGACGGACAACCTTTGGTAGGCAGTCGTGGCATCCTTCTCGGCCTTTCGAACGTCGTCCGTAGCTTTTGACTGGGCGCCAGCGGCGGCAACACCAGAGGCTACAGCGGCATCTGCGTCGTTGTAGTAAGTCCAGCCGGTAGCCATTGTTGTTTCGTTGTAACCGAAAGCAGCTACAGCGGATTGGATCTCGTTATCGCCAGCGGTGTTAGTGAGGGCGATTTTCGCCCGCTTCAGTTGCTCTGCAGTCGAGTTCTTCGGCCTTCTTGTCATGTTTTTCCCCTTTTCTTTTGTTGATGTTTGGGCCCCTTTACCGGGGCGTTTTCAATCAAAAGACTTTATCGGATATTGCAATTGCAAAGACCTCCGTCGGAGCGGCCCGGGAAGCTCGTCGAAAAAAGAGGAACTTTGAAAGATTTCGCGCCTGGTACCTCCAGAGCGCGCGCCGGAGGAGGCGTTACGGCTCCTCCCCGATGCAGGAAGGCTGCTTCAGGCTGCAAAACGGTTGCTCCCTGTTACTACGGGACGGCTCCCGCCCACGCCAAAATTGCTTCCCGTTACGTCGAAGCAACTTCCTGCTGCCCAGAGGCTGCTTCCTCCTGGACCGTGATTGCTTCGCGTAACATCAAGACTGCTTCCAGTTGCAGAGACGCTGCTTCTCGTTACATCAGGACTTCTCCCCGCGGCGGAGAAAATGCTTCCCATCGTCACGCTCCTGCTTCGAGTTCAATAAACACATCGTGTGGGTTCTCGGGCATATTGTGCCGGTCTGTTGTACTTCTGAAGAGATCACCTCGGAAAGTGCTACACCCTCTTTATTCCATGGTCCGTCCGCTGGGACTAATCTGGCTCATTTCCGGATTAAACGCAAGTGGGCAATCGAGTAGGAGGCGGGATTACTCCCGCCGTCCTCTCACACCACGGTACGTACGGTTCCGTATACGGCGGCTCGTGAAAGA